>JBDTVB010000090.1:0-7246 GCA_040007415.1 Anaerolineaceae bacterium | reverse complement strand
CCATGCTTTCGAGCTTCTGCACCAACGCCCTGGCCACCACGAGGTCTCGATACCAGTTGTGGTCGGCGGGGACCACATGCCAGGGGGCGTGTTCGGTATTGCAGTTGTCCACCATGTCTTCGAAGGCGGACTGGTAGTCGTCCCAGAGCTTCCTGTCGTCCAGGTCCGCCATGCGGTACTTCCAGTGCTTCTTGGGGTCATCGACGCGGGCCTGGAGGCGCTGGCGCTGGACCTCTTTGGAGACGTGGAGGAAGAACTTCATGATTACGGTGCCCTGGCTTGAGATGTAGCTCTCGAACCGGTTCATCTGGTCGTAGCGGGCCTTCCAGACGTCCTTCGGCACAATGTCCCGGACGCGCTCGACGAGCACACTCTCGTAGTGCGAGCGATTGAAGATGACCACGTCGCCGCGCTCCGGCGCCTTTTGGTGGTAGCGCCAGAGATAATCGTGCGCAAGCTCGAGCTTGGTGGGGACGCCGAACGAGACGACCGAACAGCCAAGGGGACCCACCTCCCGGAAGACGCTCTTGACCGTTCCATCCTTGCCGCCGGCATCGATCGCCTGGAGGACGATCAGGACGCCGAAGCGCCCGTCCGCGTAAAGCAGGTTCTGCAGCTCGTCCAGGCGGAGGCGCAGCGACGTGATCTCCACGGCAGCGACGTCTTTTGAAGCGTCGCCCGTATACGAACTGCTGTACTCCTTGATTTCGAACTTCTTCCCGCGCGGGGGTATGAGCGGCTGGCTCAAAGCTCACCCTTTTCGCGCAGGGTGGCGCGGCGTTCCTGCTGGTCAGCAGGCAGCGAGTCTTCGAAATGGTTCTTCCAGTCCGGGTCCGGCGTTTGGCACTCGGCTTTCGGCACGAATCCAGAGCGTTCGACAAGCTGCATCTTGTGGATGTAGCGGGGGCAGTTCGGGAACACTTCTTCGGCGCGAACGCGCACCACGAACATCGCCTCGGGCCACTCGGACTGCAGCGGGTCCGCGAAATCGATACTCGCGGTGCCGTTGAGGCGCATTCGCCACTGGTTCTCCCAATCGATGAATAGCATCCCCACTTTGGGGCTGGTGAGGATGTTCCCGGCGCTCATGAACATGCCATTGCCGTCGTAGTTCGGGAAGGCGACGGTGTGGTCGTCGAGCACCTTCACGAACCCGGGTTCGCCTCCTTTATAGGAGCAGTCGACGTTTCCCTCGGCGCTTACGGAGGCGAGGAAGAACATGTCCATCCGTTCGATGAAGGCGCGGTCGGAATCGCTGAGGGTGTCATGCACTACGCGCTCGTTGAGCTTGTCCGCGAGTCGCGTGCTATCGAAGCGTTGCTGCATTTCGCGCTCGCCGCCGTGGTAGGTGTAGGACATCGGTAGCCTCCTCAAGTTGCCTCCGCGCCGGAAGGCTTTTAGTGTGCGGCCATACTACACCGCCGAGGAAGCCATTCCGATGCCAAGCCGCCGTTCAAACATCGCCCTCTCGCCCGAAGAACAGGAGACATTTCTGCAAGACGGATGGACCATCCAGATCGCGTCCAACGGTCCGAAGGGTTTCCCGCACCTCGTGGCCATGTGGTACGTGGTGATCGATGGGAAGGTGCACTTCACCACCTTCGGCAAGAGCCAAAAGATCGTGAACTTGAGGCGCGACCCGAAAATCACGGCCATGCTCGAATCCGGGAAGGGGTACAGCGAACTGCGGGGGATGGTGATCGAAGGCAACGCGGAGCTGCTCCAGGACACCGCCTTCACCGCGAAGGTGATGGGACTGGTGGGCACCAAATACAACGGCATCCCCGCCCCAACGGAAACCCCCGAGGCGGCGCTGAGGGTGGCGAGCAAGCGCGTCGTTGTGCGCATTGACCCGGTGGACGTCTACACCTGGGACCATGGGAAGCTGGGCGGCGTGTACTAGGCTCGTCCGCTTACTTCAGGACGGCGCTAACGCGCTTATGCTTTCAGGGTGACACCCGCCGATCGACGGTTTACGTCAAGGCTCTTCCTCGTCTTCGGGCCGCTATTCGTACTTGGTGGATTTCTTGCCGCGTTCACTGAGGTGGGCGCGGTGCTCGTCTTCAGCGGGCTTGCGATGCTCGTGACGGGCATCCTGCTGTGCACGCCGTTGCGGACCGTTTTCGCCGTGGCGGCCGGGGTGATCGTATTCGCAGCGTTGACCGTGCAAACGGTGGTTCAGTTGAATTCGCGATAGCGGCGCGAATTACCTCCGTGCGGCGAGCCGCGTGTGTGCCCAGTGCGTCACTGCAATCGCAAGTGCGTCTGCGGCATCTGCGGGGGTCGGGACAACCTTGAGGGCGAGCTGAAGGCGCACCATCTCGGCGACCTGCGACTTTTCGCCGCGTCCGTAGCCCGCGACGGTCTGCTTGACCAGCGTGGGGGCGTACTCCATCACGTCGAGGCCCGCGTCCGCCATGCCGATGATGGCCGCCGCGCGGGCCTCGCCAAGGGCCATTGAACTACGCGCATTGGTGCCGATGAACGAGGCTTCAATCGCGCCCGAGGTGGCGCCCCATCGCTGGGCAGCATCGCGTACGCCGTCGCGGATCGCCGTCAGCCGCTCCGCTTTGGTGGAGGTGGTCTTTGTGCGCACTACGCCGTGATGGATGTGGACGCACTCGTCGCGTTCAATTTCGATAACGCCGAAGCCGGTGGCGTTCAGGCCGGGGTCAATGCCAATGATCCGCATCCCGGCACTGTACGGCCTCGGCAATGCAGCACAAAGCGCAGACGTCGCCCCGCGACCCCGATACCTCGTCACTCCCTACTCCGATACTGGCCGCTACCCCTCGTAGGTCTCCATCGCCTCGTCGCTGAAGTTGGCGTTCGAATAGACGCGCTGCACGTCGTCCAAGTCTTCGAGCGCTTCGATCAGCTTCATCGTCTGGTGGGCGGCCTTCAGATCGAGGTCGATTGTCAACTTCGGGACCATTGCGAAGTCGGCATTCTCAATGTCCAGGCCGCTCGATTCCAAAGCCTTGCGCAGCGGTTCGAGGCTGCCCGGTTCTGTCTGGACTTCGATCACGTCGTCATCAACCTGCACGTCGTCAGCGCCTGCGTCGATGGCGGTGAGGGCCACCTCGTCGCTGTCCTTGCCATTGAGCGGGATGGTGATCAGGCCCTTCGCTTCGAACTGCCAGCCCACCGAGCCGGTCTCACCGAGGTTGCCGCCCGAACGGCTGAAGCGGTGGCGCACCTCCGCGACGGTGCGGTTGCGATTGTCGGTCAGCGCCTGGACGATGATCGCGGTGCCGCCCGGGCCGTAGCCTTCGTACTGGATCTCGTCGAGCTGTTCGCCGTCACCCGCTGTGCCGCTGCCCTTGGCGACAGCGCGTTCGATATTGTCGTTCGGCATGTTGACGGCGCGGGCGCGCTGGACCGCGAGGCGCAGCTTGAAGTTCGCGTTGATATCGCCGCCGCCCTTGGCCGCGAGGATGATCTCGCGCGAAAGCTTGGTGAAGACTGCACCGCGCTTGGCGTCCGTCGCGCCCTTGGCGCGCTTGATGGTTGACCATTTCGAATGTCCGGACATCCGGGACCTCGTCTCACGTGGGAAATGCGTACTGCGAGTGTAGGGGGCGCGCTGGCTAGCAGGTAGCTTAGCGCGCCTGGCGGAAGGTCAGCGCGTGGCCGAGGGATGCACCAGGGGGGCGTAGCCTGCGCGCAGGGCTGCGAGCGTGGTTGGCGGCGTCAGCACGGTTACCACCGCGCCTGGGTCACGGATGACTGGCGATCCGTAGCCGCCGAAGCTCCACGGGAAGAGCTTGCCGCGCATCACGACGTACGCCTGGGTGAGCATTTCAGGAAGTGTGCACATTGCGCCGTCTGGAAGCTCGCCGAGCCGGGCGTCTGTCGTGCGCTTCGCTTTCGAACGGGCGTCCACGCGTTCCTCGTGCAGTCGCCGATCAACGGTGTCCACGTGGAGCTTCTCGCCATCAGACACGATGCCGGAGACACCCGCGCGAAGCGCGTCGAAGAACCGCAGCGAGTCGGCTCGGCGACATTCGAAGCAGGGCCGGTGACCTGCGGCCAACGCGGTGACTTCGTCGAGGAAGAACAACTCGGTGTAGAGCCCGGGCTGCATCAGCTTCCGCTTTCGGGCCTTGAATTCGAGGACGCAGGTGATCCACTGGCGGCTGGCCCAGCGAGCCCGTGTCAGCGTCTGATTGTGGTCGTGGAAGCAGCCACCGCGATTGCCCATGAAGAGCCCTCGTTCGCGCACAGCGACTACCGCGCCGAAGGGGTTGACGCGGTTTTGGAGGGGCGAAGTTCTGCCAGCGGTCATCAGACTGACCTCACGCCATCCACGACGAGTCCGGCGGCGACCACAACCAGGAGCGTGCCGGTGATGCGCGCTACCGCGTCCAGCGCGGGCAACCCGGGTCGAGGTCGAAGGATGAGCAGGACGGCCGCGATCGCAAGCGAAACGACGAGCGCGCCGAACGTCTTGCCGCCCCCATCGTCTGCGCCGTAGGTCACCACGGCCACCAGTCCGGCGGGCGAGACGAGCAGCGGGAGCGCGAGAGGGAAGACTGCAGCCGACAGCCCGCCGCTGGCTGCAGAGTAATCGGGCGCGCCGCGCCAAATGACGAAGGTGCCAACGGCGGCCATCACGATCCCTGCGGCCACGCGAAAGGACTCTGGCTCAATGTCCAGCCCATCCAAGACCTGTTTCGCCCCGAAGGCCGCTGCGCCGTAGACGACGGCGGCGATAGCCACGCCGATTGCGGGCACCAGCCAGCGGACGGGGGCATCGCGGTCTTCGCCGTGGCGTGCCATGGCAGAGGCGATTGCTGCGGGATTGATCGCCGCGAAAAAGAAGATGCTGAGTTGCCAGTAGTTCATTTCGGCTCCTTCGAGCGGCTATCGAGGATTTCGCGGCTGCGAAGCAGGGCGGAGAGGGCGTGCTGCTGGTCGTCCATGCGCGTCACACCCTCCGTGAACCAGCCACCGAGTCGTGGTACGTCCGGGCCGGTATTGGGGTCACCCGGCTTAACCTGGCGCTGGGCGAGCATGCCTGCCGCGCACGCTCCGCGTTCACCGATCTTGATCTTCAGGTCTGCCAACCGTGGGTCGAGTGCTGCCAGCCGCCAAAGGGAATCGAGGCCTTCGCTCCAGGTACCCATTCCCGCGGCGCGCGCCTGTCGCCCGTGAATCAAGTCCGAGAACCCGGAATCGCGACGCTGCGATTCGACGCGTACGAGGAACCCGAAACGTTCAGCGAGGCGGCGCGCGTAGGTGGCGTTGGCATCATTGAGGTGAGGCCCGGGGCCCGGCCATGCAGCCATTTCGGCCAGTCCGTGGGCGGCCCACTGGTCTGCCCAGGGCGGGAACTTCTGGTTCTCCAAGGCGTCGCGGTGGAGCGATAGGTAATCGGCTACCCTGCGCGTCGGCCCGTCCCAGCCTTCGGTAGGGAACAGCCGATGCATCAGCGCCAGTGCCCAGAACGACTCTCCCGTCGCGTACTTCGAACGTTCACTGGGGTCCGGAGCGCCAGTTTGTGGAAGCCAACGCAAGAGAAAGCTGCCATCGTCCTGTTGCATGACAAGGATGAAGCGCGCGACTTCGCGCATCAGTGGGTCGTACTGGGGGTCGTTGGTGGCGATGCGGCGCTGGGCAAGGGCTGTCAACATGAGGGCGTCCGCGCCGAGTTCGATGGTACCGTCGGCAGGGTCTTTGAGTGCTGCCCAACCGTTGTAGCGGGCCATATGGTCCTGCATCCATTTCAGACCACGGTCGGCCGCCGGCAACACGCTCGGGTCGATGGCGGAAAGCTGGTAGAGCGCCGTGGTCACGCCCGCATGGCGCACGGAGTTGTACTCTGCCGAGTAGGCGCCGCTCTCCTCATTGAATTCGTAGGTGTAGCTGCCGTCGGGCTGCTGCGCGCGTTCGATCCAACCGGCGGCTGCCTGCGCGCTTGCCAGTGCCTGGGCGGAGGTGATGGGTGGGCAGTATTGCGGGGGGACGACGACCACCCGGAGAGCAGCGGCGCCAACTGCCCAAATGCCCAATACCGCCGCCAACCCGCGCAACATCGCTTAGATGATCCCCTCAGCGGCGTAGCGTTCGAGTTCGCCTGCCGCTATGCCCAACAGTCCGCTGTAGACCTCGGCATTGTGCTCGCCGAGCCTGGGCGCGCGTCCGTAGACCCGGCCCGGCGTATCGGTGAGACGCGGGACCACGCCCGGCTGCAGCAGGGGGCCAAAGTCCGCGCTGTCCACAGTCAGCACCTGCTCGCGAGCGGCGTAGTGCGGGTCCGCGACGATGTCACTTGTGGCGTAGACCTTGCTGGCGGGGACGCCGAAATCGTTGAGCACAGTCATGCACTGCTCCAGGGTATGCAGCTTCACCCATTCATCTATGACGTGGTGGATCGCCTCGTGATTAGCGTGAAGGTTCTTGCGAGGCGTGAAGAGTTCGTTCTTAGGAAGGTCGGGCTGTCCAATCGCTTCGCAAAGTCGTTCGAAGACTCTCTGGGTGGTGGCGTTGATGATCAGAAAGTGGCCGTCGGAGGTCTCGAACTGTTCGGCGGGGACGACTCCCGGGAAGTAGTTGGCCGAGCGCTCGCGGTTGAGACCGGTCATTCCGAAGCCCGCTGCGTGCGAGCCGCTCATGCGCCAGACCGATTCGTAGAGCGCCGTGTCCACGTCCTGCCCGCGGCCGGTATGCTGCCGCGCCTGGAGTGCGGCCAGCGCGCCAAACGCAGCGAAGACGCCCGCTCCGTAGTCCGCCACGAAGTAGCCGGGTCGTACCGGTGGCCGATCGGGGTAGCCGGTGACATACGTGAGCCCGGCGAACCCAAGGGCGACCCGATCGAATCCCGCGCGATCTTTGTACGGCCCCGTCTGGCCATAGCCGCTGATTCGCACGACGACGAGCCCGGGGGCTGTTTCGCGCAGCGTGTCTGGCGCGAGGCCCCACTTCTCCAGCGTGCCAGGCCGGAAGTTCTCGACGACCACGTCTGAAACGTCGCAGAGTCGCCGAAAGAGCCGCTTCCCTTCCGGGTGGCCAAGGTCCAGCGTCACCGACTTTTGTCCGCGGTTGTCCTGGGCGAACGAGACGTTGCCACGGTTGGGGTCGCCGATCTTTGGTTGTTCGACCTTGATCACTTCGGCGCCGAATTCACCGAGGAGCGTGGCGCAGAATGGGGCGGCGAGGATCTGGCCCGCGCTGATGACGCGGATCCCGTTGAGCGCGGCTGGTGGTGCTTCGGTCATGGTGAGTGCAGATAATACGGGCGAAT
>JBDTVB010000089.1:0-7258 GCA_040007415.1 Anaerolineaceae bacterium | reverse complement strand
GACAACATCGCACAGAGTGTCCAGCAGACGTTGTCCCAGATGCTGACGCAGGCGCTCACGCTCATCGGGACCGTCGCCGTCATGATCTGGATCTCCTGGCTGCTCTCGATCGTGGCCCTGGTCACCATCCCGTTATCGATGGGCGTGATGCGGGCCATCGCCAAACGCTCTCGCACGCGGTTCATCGCTCAGTGGATGCACACGGGCAAGCTCAACGGCCAGGTCGAAGAAACCTTCACTGGCCACGCCGTGGTCAAGGCGTTCGGCCGCCAACGCGAGGCCGAAAGCGCTTTCGGCGCCACAAACGACGACCTGTACGACGCCAGTTTCGGAGCGCAGTTCATCTCTGGCGTGATCCAGCCAGCGACCATGCTCATCGGCAACCTGAACTTCGTGGCGATCGGTGTGCTCGGTGGCGTACGCGTGGCCAACGGCGCCATGACCATCGGCGGGATCCAGGCCTTCATCCAATACTCCCGCAGTTTCAGCCAACCCATGGCGTGGATGGCCTCGATGGTCAATCTCTTCCAGTCGGGCATTGCTTCCGCTGAACGCGTCTTCGAGCTTCTTGATGCGGAGGAGCAGTCCCCTGACGTTTCTGCGTACGAGCCCAACTTCAGTGCGCGCGGGCGGGTTGAGTTTTCGAACGTTTCCTTCTCCTACAACCCCGACAGGCCGCTCATCACCGACCTCTCGCTGGTCGCTGAGCCGGGCCGCACGGTCGCGATCGTGGGTCCCACCGGCGCGGGAAAGACGACGCTGGTGAACCTGATCATGCGATTCTACGAGCTCGATGGGGGCCAGATCACGATCGACGGCCGCGACATCGCGTCCATGCCGCGGCGTGAACTGCGTTCGCAAATAGGCATGGTGCTCCAGGACACCTGGTTGTTCGGCGGGACGATCCGCGAGAACATCGCATACGGGAACCTGGACGCGACCGAGGACCAGATCCTCGAGGCCGCCCGGGCCACGTACGTCGACCGTTTCGTGCACTCGCTGCCTGAAGGCTACGAGACGAAGCTCGACGACGACGGCAGCTCAGTGAGTGCCGGCGAGCGACAGCTGATCACGATCGCTCGCGCCTTCTTGGCCGACCGTCCCATCTTGATCCTTGACGAAGCGACGAGTTCGGTCGACACCCGCACCGAAGTCCTGATTCAGCACGCCATGGCAGCCTTGCGGTCGCAACGCACGAGCTTTGTAATCGCCCACCGGCTCTCCACGATCCGGGACGCGGACACCATTCTCGTAATGGACGGCGGCCGAATCGTCGAGCAGGGCAACCACTCCGAGCTCCTCGCACGTAGTGGCGCGTACGCCAGCCTGTACAACGCTCAGTTCGCCGGCGAGATCGCGGAAGTCGCTTAGCAACGGGGGATCGAGTTAAACCCTGGTCAGGTAGCAACTTCGCGGGCAACGTCCTCTCCGCAGGAGCCGACGGTCATGGCTACGGTGACAACGGATTTCGATGACATCCCGGGGTTCTCCTTCTCTTGGGCCTTTGGGCAAGTCGCAGTGCGGTCGTGGGAGCCGCGTAAAGTCCGCCGCCATCGCTTACGCAAGACGTCCACCTTACGCAAGGCTCCCGGCTCGGCGAGACGATTCGTCTTCCACGAGCTCCCGGGGCCCGAACGCGCCACCCTTAGGATCGCCTGTCCGTGTTCCCAGGAGTGTTGGAATGACTTCGCGACGATTCTCGCCGGGCTGTGCAGACGCGGGCCATATCCGATCCTGCCCCATGCTCTCGTCATTGGTTGCGTCCACTGTGGCCTGGTTAACTGCATCGCGAGTTCCCGCTCATGTGCCCATGCCTTCCGAAGTCGCTCCATTACGGTACTGAGAGGTCATCGTGCTGCCCGACACCGGCCGGTGGCTACGTTGCGACTTCCACCTCAGCAGCGACGATGACCGGGAGATTGAGCGGCAGTGCTGCCACGCCAACCGCTGTGCGGGCGTGCTGGCCGATGTCTGGGCCGTAGAGGTCAAGGATGAGGTCGGAGAAACCATTGATCACGTTGGTGGTTTGGATCGAGCCAGGGAGGGCGTTCACGAAACCGTTGACGATCAGCCATGAGGACACCCGGTCGAGGTCACCGAGAGCACGCCTCAAGCTGGCTAGGACCGCCAGCGCCGTTTGTCGGGCTGCCTGGTATCCCTGCTCTATGGTGACGGCCTCTTCTACTCTCCCGAAGGGGCCGGCAGGCGTGCCATCGGCGTTGAGCGGGCCGTGGCCCGCGACGAAAGCACGGTTGCCTCGGACGCGGACCCATGCGAACGAGATGGTCACACCGGGCGGCAGCTTGGGCGGCTCAGGCAGTACGAGACCGAGTGTCCCCAGCTTCGATTCGATCTGCATTGTTCGGTCCTTCAGGGGTCCCGCTTTAGTCTCCCAGAATATAGGTTCCGCCAGGTTTCAGGGCGAGTTGGTTTCAGGTGTGCCGGGTCCCTGGCCCGAGGCAAGCCGTCATACTTTCCGGACATGGAGCTTCTTGGTGTTCGAACGGCGGCGTCTTGCAGATCCGTCGTTCCCGAGGATGGTTCGAGCACGACGGTTGTCGAAGCATTCAGTGAACTCGTCCTCCTAGGTGAGAAACGCGAAGTCCGTTCACCAACGGCGGTAGCGCTCGGAAAAGCAAGCGAAGGCGAACATCGAAGCCAACTTTGCATTTTCGGAAATCTGGAGGCCTGAAAGCCGATGGGCCAGCAGTCCAGAAGCCCGATGCTGTCAGCGATGCTGTCAAAATGACTTTGTTAAGCCGTACCGCTCTTCTTATTGTCTCGTCTAGATGCAGAATTTGGTAGGCCCGGAGAGATTCGAACTCTCGACCAATCGATTAAGAGTCCCGTCGCTGCCCTGTCGACCACTGTCGTCTGGGATCTTGCAGTGTCTATCCAGATTCAAACCAAGGCCGAATCATCGTCGCTCTGACGTCCGCTGATGGCGACTGCGGATGAGTGCGTCGGCAAAATGTCGGCAGTTTTCCCCGTTGTGGAGCGGCGGCTCTATCCGCTCCTTGGCGGCGCGGTTCGTGCCGACCATCGAGCGACAACGGACATCCACCGAGAGTCCTTATTCCCAGCGACGTCCCCCCGGCGAGGAAATCGTCCCGCCTGATTTGCGCGCCTGGATCTCTGCTACCAAGACACGCAACTGGTGCAGGAAAGTGGCGCCCCGCTAGCCGTCCGCCTGCGGTTGCTGCTTGGAGCGGCGCCCCAAGAGTCCGTCAGGCAACAGCAGTCGCTTCTAGTTCAACCATGATGGTCGGTTCGAAGAGGCGAGTAACGCCGAGCAAGGTACTGACGGGCTTGCAGCCGTCGCCCGCAAGCACCGGCACAAGTTCGCCCGCCGCACCCATGAACGCATCCACGTCAGTGGTGTAGATGTTGAGCCGTACAACGTCGGCAGGGGTCATACCTGCCTCCGCCAGGGCGTCTTTCAGGTTGGACCACGCGAGTTTGAACTGGGCGCTGAAGTCTCCGGGATGAAGCGGCTCCCCGTCCGCGCCGTTGGAGGTCTGCCCGGACAAGAACAGCGTCCGCTGGGCACCCGTGACTTCGATTCCATGTTCGATGTTGAACGCGCCAAGCCAACTTGTGGGATTGATCGCTCGCCTTTCCATAGAAGACACCTCCAGCGGATTTGGCAGAGTCTAGAGGCGGGTTGACTACGCTGTCGAATTGGTCGGAGCGGGTACTCGCACCTGCAGGTGCGGCTCTGGCCCCGACGCTGCCCTGACGCCCGCGCCCTGGGCCCTAAGCCCTCGGATCATATGCGCGCCAATCACGATGAGGACATCGTGACCGCGAAGGCAACGGGCTGGATCAGCCGTCAGCAGCGGGGATGCCGCGTGCCGCCCAGGCAAAGGCTCTCAGCGTAAAGGGCGCTTCTGGCAGCAGCTGCCGGCAGCGCTCGCGGAGTGCTGACTGCCCAGCTTCTCCAAGAGCCTGTGCGTAGTCTCCTGCCGGTCCCACACCAAGAGTGAACGGTCCCCACCACTCGTCGAAGGTCGCGTAATCGACAGACGCCGAAAGCGTGGCTTCTTCAACGTTCCGTAACCCCGCCGCCTCGAACAACTCGGAGAGGTGGCCTGCACGCGCACCGGCCAGGCCAGATTCGTCCTCTGCGCCACTATCGAGCTCGCGAGCCGCCTGCCAGAACGCGGAGATAGGGGCCCGCTCTCCGGCAAAATCCCACACGCAAGCCGCGACAACGCCGCCCGCACGGGTCACTCGTGCCATCTCCGCGAGCCCGGCAACCGGATCGCTCATAAAGTGAACGACGAGCTGCGCGAGCGTCGCATCGAACGTGCCGTTGGGGTAGGGCAAGTTCCCTGCAGTCGAGAGCCGAATATCGACACCGGGATGTCGCGTGCGTGCGGCGGCGATGAACGACTCCGATGGGTCGACAGCCGCCACCGCGTCCCGGCCGAGCCGCCGGACCAGCTCGGCCGTTAGTGCGCCCGGCCCGCATCCAACGTCAAGCGCTGACTGTCCGGCACGCACAGCCGCGAAATCGGCAAGACTGGGCGCCAACCTTGCCGAATACCGCCCCATGTAGCGGTCATAAGCATCCGCGTCGACTTCGAAGCCCACGCGCCCACTCTAGGTTACCGACCGAATTAAGCAAGGGCCGCGAGCGTGAACGCGGCGATCACAATGGGTCGAACCCGTATGAGGCGAAAGGCGCGGTGCATCCCTGTCGCTTCATCGTGACTCCGTGCGTCCGCGCCGCCCGCTAGACCGTCGCCGTGCTCCGCCTCGTCTCCTTCTCCGTGGTGATGCTCGCGAGTGCCTGCTCGGCATCTGCGACACGCATTCCAACGCCGAGCCCATCCCCCGCGCCGTCACCAGCGTCAACCTTCCCCCTTGAAGATCAGGAGCCGCTCTCCGACGCCGTCAACACGTTCGCCCCTGAACACGGTTGGGCGGCGGGATGTCTCTGGTCCGCTGGCAGCGTCGGCACGAACGCCGACGCTCTTCGCCAACTCGAAGTCCCCAACCGCCCAGGGCTTACCTACCGAAAACGCCAGGCGCGTTCGGGTGCCGTCATGATGATCGTTTACCGCGATAGCGCTGGCGCTGTTCATGGCGGGTTCAACGAAGTCTTGGGACCGGGGTTCCTCTGTTACCGCCCGGTTGCCACGGTGCTCGCTCCGAACCGCGCGTAGAGTCGATAAGGAAAGTCAAACTTGCGTTTCGAATACCTTGGCGTCGTTCCGAGCCTCAACATTCGCGGGAGAGTTCTCGAGGACCTACGCAGATGCCGATTCGCGGTTCGCAGCAATCAGCACCGGCGAATCCGGCTACCTCCTCTCGGAACTGAGACGAGCTCCCGTCTGGCCCGGGCACATCGGCTACTTCGCGGTCAGCGAGCTGGTGGCGGGCTCTTCCCTCGGTGCTCTCTCGCTACGAGTGATCTGCGAGCAGATGGCTGTCGGCCGTTCCGCAGATGAGGCGTTCAAGTTCGCGTTTGGGGTAGAGCGAGCGGCGTTCGAAGCGTCCTTTCGGTTGCCTCCCGATCCCAGAGGACTCGGACAAATTCGTGGCACCGTCGTCAGCCAGTCTCGGGCGCTGCTGAATACCTTCTACGTGTTTGCCTGTCCGCTGGCTGGCGGCGATTGTCCGGGAAGTCCTGCCTCTGCGGATGGAAGTTTCGCGATCTACGCGGCACCGGGGAAGTACGTCGTCGGAGTAAACTGGTTCCCGCGAGCCCCCGGGACAGGTGCTGTCTGGTACACACCCGGCGGCATGACCAGCCGTGAGGGTGCCGCCATCATCGACGCAACGGGACCGCCTGTCTCTGGCCTCGTTGTTCTCGCTCCCTAACTCGGGCCAGTTTAGCGCCGCTCCTCGTCCACGATCGCCATGAGTGTCGCCTTCACCTGGAAGACGCGCTTCGACTGTGCTTCTAATGCCGCCCCAACCTCCGGCGACAGGTCGCCGGCGATCCGATTGATCCGCTGAAAGATGTCTTGGAGTTCGTTGGCGAGATTGATCCCAGCGGAAGGAGTCACGGTAGGTGCCCAGCGCGGCCATCGTGTTAGCGGCAGCAAAGTGGTGGGCGAACGAGTAGGGCAGACCCAGCACCCGGGCAGCCTGTGCCCCGTAGTCCGACGAACCCAGCATCCAGATGGAGGGACGGTTCCCGAGGCCCGGCGTCGCAGTGATGTTCTGGTAGGGGTGGTCCGCCGGCCACCGTCCATCGAAGTAACCGAACAGCTCCACCAACTGCTCGGGGAAGTCATCGACGTCGCGCCCCGGCGAGACGGTGCGACGCAGCGCTCGGGCCGTGACCTGATCCGTGCCGGGGGCACGCCCAATGCCGAGATCAATACGTCCGCGATGCAGCGCTTCGAGCATGCCAAACTGCTATGCCACAACCGATCCTCGCGGTACAGGCGCAGGCGCTGACGCTGTGGCTGGCGCATGCAGACCGCGAGTTGCTGTCGGAGGCGTCGCGATCGCTGGCGCTGTCTCCCACTCGTAATTCACCGTCCGGGGGCGTTGCGACGAGGACCGCCACGAACGAGGTTCAAGGGGTCGAGCGAGACGTGCTAAGCTGCCGTTCGAAGGAGCCCGGGGACCATGCCCAGCGACGCGAACCAAACCTCGGACGGAAGCTATACCAGCCTTCTGGAGCGGTTTTGCCTCACTAAGGACATCGGGCTTCTGGCCGAAGCCGCGATTCTTAGTGAGGGTTTCATTGGCGCGAATGTGGGGCCGATGGATATCAAAGCCATCCACGACGCCGCCGTATCCAAACTCATCGACTCTAATGACTTCGACGCCCTAGTCGCTGCACACCGGGTCCTGCTGGAAGTGCTCGTGGCGTACGGCGTGGCGTTCAGTGCGATTTCGGAACGATTGCTCGCAGAGGCCGACGCCGCAGCCAGCGTCGACCAGCTTCGGAGCGAGGACGCTGACCGGGCCAGCCAGGAACGACTCGCCCTGCTCGCCAGTGTCAGTCACGAGCTCGGGAACCCACTCATGGTGGTCAAGGTCAATGTCGCTTCCATTCGGCGGTTTCTTGAGGAACGGGGAAGTTGGCCCCAGGAACTCGATGAACGCGAAGAAGACGTCGAGACCGCGGTAGGCCGCATGCTCGCGCTCCGCGAAGAATTGCTTGCTGCTAGTCGAGATGAACGGCGAGAACTCGAGATCGTTCCCCTCCATCTCGAACGTATTCTCCGCCGAGTCGTACGTTGGGGCGGGCTTCAGGCGTCAAAGAAAAGGATCGTCCTTACTGAACATTGTC
>JBDTVB010000088.1:0-7269 GCA_040007415.1 Anaerolineaceae bacterium | reverse complement strand
GGATGAAGGTCAAGATGTTCACCGAAAAGGTCTCGGAAGATAAGGAAGGTAACGCCTACGTCGCCTACCGCTTCCAGCCGGTCTAACTCGGGCTCACACCCGCAACGCCCACTCGCAACCCCAAAGGAGATCTCATGCGAGAAGTAGCAGTTATTGGCGTGTCCATGATCAAGTTCGGGCGCTACCCGGACAAAGACGTGTCTCAGCTCGGCGCCCAGGCCGGCCACGAGGCCCTCAAGGATGCTGGCGTCGAGATGAAGGCGATAGAGTCGCTCTACAGCGGCAACCTCTACCAGACTTCCGGCTCGGGCCAGCGCATCCTTCAGCAACTCGGCCAGACCGGCATCCCCGTGATCAACGTCGCGAACGCCTGCGCCACCGGCAGCACCGCGTTCCGCGAAGCCTATTTCGCCATCGCCTCCGGCGCCTATGACATGGTCATGGCCGTTGGCAGCGAGCAGATGGGCAAGCAAGGCCTCCTCGGCTCCCGCGGCGACCCCGCCACCAGCCTCGAGGGGCGCGTCGGCTCCTACATGATGCCCGCCGTCTTCGGCATGGCCGGTATGGAACACGCCAAGAGCTACGGCACGCAGCAGGAACACTTCGCCCTCGCCAGCGTGAAGAACCATTACCACAGCACGAACAACCCCCTCGCCCAGTACCAGAAGGAATCGCCGCTCGACGAAGTGATGAATGGCCGCATGATCGCCTACCCGAACACGCTGCTCATGTGCTGCCCCACCGGTGATGGCGCTGCTGCTGCCATCCTCTGTTCCATGGACAAGGCTCGCCAGTACACCACTCAGCCGATCAAGGTGGCCGCGAGCGTCCTCACCAGTGACCCGTACACCGATCGTGACCTGACGCTGCCGGACATCAACACCCTCACGAAGAACGCTGCCGCCATCGCCTACAAGCAGGCCGGCATCGGGCCGGAAGACCTCAGCCAGGTCGAATTGCACGACTGCTTCGCCACGGCGGAGCTCCTCCACTACGAAAACTTGGGCCTCTGCGAAGAGGGCATGGCCGGTAAGCACATTGCCAGCGGCGCCCCTGGATCGGCAATCGCATCCCCACCAAGTACCAGGAAGACGTCGCGCCCTTCCAGGACAAGACCTACAAGCCGAAGACCAAGACCGTCGTCAACGCCAGCGGCGGCCTGCTCTCAAATGGCCATCCTCTCGGCGCCACCGGCGTCGCGAACATAGCCGAGATCGTCTGGCACCTGCGCGGACAGGCCGGCAACCGCCAGGTTGAAGGCTCGAAGATCGGCATGGCGCACGTCATTGGGCTCTGCTCGGCCTGTACCCTCAACATCCTCCAGAAGTAGCTTCGGCTGCTTGCGGACCAGTACAAGATGGGGCGCTCCAAACGGAGCGCCCCATCTTGTTGTCCGGCGTTCGTCGAGTCCCGCCGCAACGTGGCCGGGCGGGATGCACGCCGGACGACCAGGCGCCTCGTCTCCTGCTAAGCTACTGAACGCTCACAGAAGGTTGGTTTGCATGTCCCAGTCCCCCACGTTCCAGTCTCTCATCACTCCCCCCGATGACGTCGTCGGGATCTACGCGACCTGGATTTGCGTTGGCAAGGGCACAGTCCTTGTCACCCCCAGCGCAGATGGTCTCCGCCTCCCCGAAGCTGTGCATCCACGCGACCTCGGGATTAACGTCGATCACGAGCACTTCCTCGGATTGCTTGATGGCATTCCCGTTTGGGCGGCCGGCATAGACACGCCTGGGGATACCCCAGAGCCGTTCAGCCTCGAAACGCTCTTCACGCTTTTCCCTCACTTTCCTGAGCAAACCTGGCATCTTGCCGGCCGCGCGGTGCAGATCGCTGAGTGGCACCGCACGCATCGATTCTGCGGACGGTGTGGCGAGGCGACCGAAGACGCGCCCGGCGAGCGCGCACGAAAGTGCCCGTCGTGCGGGCTGCTCGCGTTCCCCCGCATTTCGCCCGCCGTGATTACCCTCATCGAACGCGGCAACGAGGCACTCCTCGCCCGCGGGCGCACCTTCGGTCCAAACGTCATGTACTCCACCCTCGCGGGTTTCGTCGAACCCGGTGAATCGCTCGAAGAGTGCGTCGCCCGTGAAGTTCGCGAAGAAGTTGGCGTCGAACTGAACGACATCCGCTACATGCGCAGCCAGCCGTGGCCGTTCCCCAACTCTCTCATGCTCGGCTTCAACGCCACATACGCCGGCGGCGACATCGTCTGCGACCCTACCGAGATCGTGGACGCGCAGTGGTTCACCGCCGACAACTTGCCCAACATCCCCGGCAAACTGTCGATCGCCCGCTGGCTGATCGATGAGTGGCGCGAGCGCCAAGCGTAGGTCGAGGCATCTCCATGACCGAACCGTCCATTCACGCGAACAACTATGATCGCGTGGCCGACATCTACGACTCCACTCGCGGGCTGTCTCCTGAAGCCGAGCGTGAGGTCGGCGACGGCCTCGCGGCGATCCTCAAAGAGAATCAGGCTCGCACCGTGCTCGAAATCGGCGTCGGGACCGGCCGCATTGCCGTCCCCCTTGCTGAGCGTGGCTTCCAGGTGACGGGCATCGACATCTCGACCGAGATGCTCCGCAACCTCTGCGCGAAGCGGAGCGATATTCGCGTTCTGCTCGCCGAGTCGTCTGCCCTTCCCTTCCGCGCGGGGAGCTTTGATGCGGTTGTCTTTTCGCACATTTTGCACCTCGTGCCTGACGCGGCTGTCGCAATCCGCGCTGCGATCGCCTGCGTGCGGCGTGGCGGACTGCTTCTGAACTGCACGCACTCATACGCCCCCTACCCTGAACAGCGTGCCGGCGAGCGCCTCAACGAGATCATCCGCGAGGTAACCGGGCATGCCGGATGGGCTCACGGCCATCGTGCCAGTGCGGAGCCCGTCCTCGCCCAAACCCTCACCGGCCTGGGCGCGACGCTGGAGTCCCGGGAAATCGCCCACTGGATGGACGTGAACACGGTGAGGCGAGAAGTAGAACGCCTCGAACTCCGCGCTAATTCCAATACCTGGGCAATACCGGACGATGCGATGCCAACCATTGTTGAGCGCTTCACCGCTGAGGCTCTGGAGATCTTCGGTGGGCTGGACGTTGAGTCTCGAGCCGTCGCCAGCTTCCGCGTGAATATCGGCCGCCTGCCCTGATCATCGCCGTTGGCGCCCCGCGGCCGGGCCGTGCAGAATCTCGTCACTACCCCCGCGTGCGCCGGATGACCGGCGCGGAAGGAAGACCATGAGCCACTACGACAACTGGCGCGACGAATATCAGTCGCGCCTGAAGAACCCCGCCCAGGCGATGGAACTGATCAAGGAGGGCGACCTCGTCGGCATCAGCATTCTCGCCCCCACCGCCCTGACCACAGCTTTTGAGGTTAGGGCGAAGGAACTTGGACAGGTCAACATTCGTGGCCTGGCGCCGCGTGAGCCCAACCTCTACAACCCCGCTACTTTTCGCGGTGAGCGTGAGATTGAGCTCTTCATCGGAGATGGCATGCGCCCGGCCCACGATGCGAAGGTCGCGACCTACCTGCCGAATACCTTCATGCTCGGTATGAAAGCGCACGATGACGGTCGCCCCGAGGCGCGCATCCCGGATGTCTGGCTGACACCCTGCAGCGAGCCGAACGAGGCCGGCTACGTGCATTTTGGGGCGCACATGTGGCAACGCCGCTCCTACGCGAAGCGTTGCCCGATTACGATCGCGATGGTCGACCCGAACATCTATCCGGTCCACGGTGACGTGTGGATGCACGTGAGCGACATCCACACCTTCATCGAGGGTGTGGTTCAATCCGTCGACGTATCCGGCATCGAGACGCGGGTCAAGACGCTCTCGCCGGAAGCCGACCGCGCCGAACTCCTCTCCTTGCTCGAAGTCTGCAGTATCGATCAGCTCGCGCTTGTTGAGCAGCTCTTCCACATGATGCCGCCGCCCCTCATCCGCCAGGCGCTCGGCCTGTCCGATGTGGACCCCGAAGCCCAGGCGATCGCCGACAACGTCCGCCAGCTAATCCGGGATGGAGACACGATCCAGGTTGGCGTGGGCCAGCCCAGTTCGCTCATGTTCAAGGCTGGCGCGTTCGATGATGCGAAACACCTTGGACTGCATACGGAACTCGGTTCGCCGGGCCTCGCGCGGCTCTGGGAGCGCGGCATTCTCGACAACTCGCTGAAGACCATCCACCGCGGCAAGTCCGTCGCCGTCGCTTGGTCCGGCTGCGATGGCCACGACCTCAAAGTGATTGCCAACAACCCGGCATTCGAACTGTACGACCCGGACTACCTGCTGAATCCCCTGCTCATGGCCCAGAATCGGAACATGACCTCCATCAACAGCGCGATCGCGATTGACCTCATCGGGCAGATCGCGAGTGAAGACCGATTTGGCGGCCACATGGTCAACGGCACCGGTGGCCAGCCAGATACACACCTTGCTGCCTCGCTCTGCAAGGGCGGCCGGGCAATCACCGTCATGCGCTCCACGGCACTGGAAGGAACGCTCACGAAAGTCGTCGCTCGTCATGAGGCAGGCACCATGGTCACCGTCCCGCGCTACCTCGCCGACACCATCGTCACCGAGCACGGCATTGCCCGTCTGCTCGACAAGAATCATCGTCAGCGCGCGGACGAACTGATCAGCATCGCCCATCCGGACTTCCGCGCGGAGCTTCGTGAGCAGGCGAAGGAGCTCGTCGGCAGTCTCTAGCTTGCCGGGGTTGGGCGGCGACGGATTAGCACCCGGCGTTCGCCTTCGAAGACCGTTTTTCCGTCCTGGTTCAATCCGAGATGGCGGAACAGGACCTCTCCGGCGCCGGTGCGCTCGCTGTCGGCCGTCTCGAGCACCTCGCTGTATGCGTAGAGCGTATCGCCGTGAAACACCGGTGTGCGAAAGCGAATCTTGTTCAGCGTCAACTCTCGCAGCGCATTCTCGCCCGTGTCCTGCATCGCCAAACCGATCACCATTGCTGCCGTGATCCCCCCAAAGACGATGCGGTGCTTCAGCGGCCCCTTCGACATCCGGTCTTCGTTGAAGTGGCCCTCCGCCGTGTTCATCACCAGGTTCGTGATCAGCACGTTGTCCATCTCGGTGATCGTCTTCCCTCGGGCGTGCTGGTAAACGTCCCCAACGTGGAAATCCTCGAAGTAGTTGTCCGTTCCGGTGAGGCTCATCAGCGGTCCCCGATGATCCGGTCGGAGATGATACGCAGCTGAATTTCGCTCGTGCCTTCGAAAATCTTCGTCAGCCTTGCGTCGCGCCAGTAGCGTTCGATCGGCAGGTCCGTGGTGTAGCCGTAACCCCCGTGGATCTGCAGCCCCTGGCTCGTGACCCGCTCGGCCATTTCGCTCGCGAACCACTTCGCCATGCCGGCCTCTTTGTCGCACCGCCGACCGGTGTCGATCGCGTCGCAAACGAAGTAGGTGAGCTGCCGTGCAGCCTCGATCTCCGCGGCCATCTCAGCGAGCTTGAAGCGGATCGCCTGGAACTTGGCGATCGGCTGGCGGAACTGCACTCGCTGCTTGGCGTACACAATCGAATCGTCCAGCGAACCGCGCGCCAAACCAACAGCACGGGCGGCAGTGTGTGCCCGCGCCCCCTCCAGGAACCCCACCGCTGACTTGAAACCCTGGTCGTTCGTTCCCCGATCCTGCCCCAATTGTGCCGAGAGCGGCACGCGGAAATCGTCAAAGCGCAGTTCCCAGGTCTTCCAACCGTGGTAGCCAATCTTGTTTACGGGCGTCCCATGCACGCCTTCGGGAAGCTTGCCGCGCTCTTTTTCGAAGAAGAACATGCTCGTCCCGGCATGCCGGCGCTTGTCATCCATATCCTGCGTGCGGCAGAGCACGGTCATGTAGTCGGCGCCATCCGCGAACGTACACCACATCTTGTTGCCGTTGATGACCCATTCGTCGCCGTCGCGGCGGGCACGGCACTGAATGTTGGCCAGGTCCGAGCCTGCATCCGCTTCCGAGAGCGCAACGGCGCCAAGGAACTCGCCACGCGCCATCTTCGGCAAGTAATTCTGTTTCTGTTCATCGCTGAACCCGCCGCCGAGCCCGTTCCCGCGGGCGATGATGCTTGCCACGCTCATCCAGCTTCGCGCCAACTCCTCGGTCACCAGGATATATTCGAACACTCCGAGTTCCGCACCGCCGTAGCGCTCCGGGATGCGCATCCCGAAGTACCCGAGCTTCCCCATTTTGTCCCGCAGATCCATCGGGATATCGCCCTTGATTTTGTCTAGCTCGTTGGCGACCGGCAGCACCTCCTTCAGCGAGAACTCGCGCGCCGTCTGTTGAATCATCAGCCGTTCTTCGGTCAGGTAGCTCATTGGCTCCGCCTCTTCATCACAAAGTTGGTCCGTTTGAAGTCGATCACGCGTTCGCCGCGCTGGTTGAAGCCTTCCGTGTGCCATGTCACAATGCCCTGCTCCGGCCGGCTGTCGGACTCACGCTTTTCCAACACGGTGCTCCGCGCCGTCAGCGTGTCGCCCGGGTAACAGTCCCGCCAGAACGTTAGCTCCTCAACACCGAGGAACAGTCCGCCAGATTCGCTGTTGTCTTCTACGGAGAGTCCGAAGACGGTCAGGAAAACGAGGTTGGCGTTGAGTACGATGTCCGGATGGCCATTCGTTTTCGCGTATTCCGCGTTGAAGTAGTGCGGGTTGTAGCTCAACGTCAGCGTCGAGAAGAGGCTGTTATCGCCTTCGTTCAGCGTTCGGCCCCAATGGTGTTCGAAGACCTGTCCCGCGCTGAAGTCCTCGAACTGGTTGCCCTTTGGGCGCTTCACCGCGCGCGCCACCAACTCTTCCCTCATACCGCGGCGCCCTGCCGCGCGGCAACCGCCAGCGCGACTACGTTAGCCATGGTGGGTTCGGTTTCGAGCCGCGCAATCCGCTCCCGCAGGGCATCGGCCGCGCTCGCGCCGATCACCGGGCGAGCCAGTGAATCAAACTTGGATTGCAGCCGCGTCAGTTGCAGGCCCAGGTCCGCGGCGGGCGTTTCCAGGTTCACCGAAGTACGAAGCTCCGTGCCAGAAGTCGTCGTGATCGTGACGTCCGTCCCGGCTCCTCCTCCATTCTCTCGCGCCGCGACCGCCACCCGATTCCGCAGGTCCACCAGGTCGGACCGACGCACCGCGGCGTCCGTGAACGCCTGTTCGCTCGTGTCGTCCCCCGCCATCGCCAGCGCGGCGGTGAAACGCAGACTGAACTTCCCTTCGAGCGCTGTCGCTGGCTCCTGGATGTTGCACATCGCAAGGTTTC
>JBDTVB010000087.1:0-7314 GCA_040007415.1 Anaerolineaceae bacterium | reverse complement strand
AATCATCTTCTTCTGGACCCCGCCGCATTTCTGGGCACTGGCCCTGCGGCTGCAAGGCGACTATGCGGAAGCCGGCGTGCCAATGCTGCCGGTCACCGACGGGCCGGAAATCACCCGCATCCACGTGGTTCGCTATGCGGCCATGCTGTTTGTGGTCACCCTTATGCTCGGTCCAAGCGGGGAACTGAGCTGGATCTACCTGGCGACAGCAGTTGCAACTGGTGCGGTCTTCGTTGGGAAGTGCTTCCAGCTCTGGCGCCGCCCGGCGTCGATCGAGCCGATCGCGGTCTACAAGTACTCGATGCTCTACCTGGCGTTGCTGTTCGTTTCGATGGGCGTCGACAGCGCGATCTTCAGCTGACGCCTACTCCGCCGTGGCAGCAGTGGTTAGCTGTCGCCAGGTTTCGCGCGGGCAACAGCCGCTTCAGACTTCCGGCGTGCCTGAGCGCGATCCTGGCGCTTAGTCTCCAAGTCTTCGGCTTTCACCCAGCTGACGATCATGACACACAGGGCGGCCAAAAACAGCATATCGCCGCCAACCCACATGATGATCCCGGCTTGCTGCTGGTCCGCAAGAGGAGAGGGGCCCCACGTTCGTTGGAGCGTCTCATAATGCTTGTAAATGACGTGGCTTGAGCTGTAAATCGAAAGCGCCAGGAACGAGTTCTGGGGCATCTGCAGGAACACGTAGAGCACGCGGATCGGGTGGTTCATACGCCACGGCGTGGGATCGAGACCGATCGCCTGCCACCAGAACATCATCGCAGCCATGAGGTAGATGAGGTGCTCGAAGCGGTGAAGCCAGGCGTTCTCGAGCGCGTCGTCGTAGAGCGGGGAGTAATGCGACAGCCACATGGTGCCCGCAAACAGCAGCCAGGCGACCACGGGGAAACTGAGCGCTTTTACCACCCGGCTGTGGAGTAGCGGGAGCAGGACGGCGCGGCGCGTCTTGGGACTTGCCACGCGCAACGCCAGGGTGATCGGTGTGCCAAGCAGGATCAGCGGCGCTGCGACCATTGTCAGCAGCAGGTGCTGCCACATGTGGACTGAAAACAACACCGTGTCGTAGCTCGCCACGGGTGAAATCAACGCAAACGTGAGTACCGCAAAACCGATGATGAAATAGCGGACGCGGCGCGGCGGAAAAGGCGATTTGGGGTGCGCCCGGTTCACGCGGAGACCCGCTGCGAGATACAACCAGATCGAGCCACCGGCAAAGACGAAGAAGAGCGGGTCGAACTCCCACCGCAACCAGAGATCGCTTACTCGCGGAGCTGCCGCGCTACCGTGAGCGAGCGCGACCCCCGGCTCCAGCGCCACCGCCAGGGCAAGGAGTATCGGCAACCAGCGGCTCAGAGGGGGCATTGCATCCTTTTGGCAGACTCGCCACGCGGAGCCCACCATCCGAGTCTCGCACATCCGATGTTCTCGAACGAACGTCCCCGGCGGTTTCGGCAAGGCAAGATTGCCCTCCGAAATACCGTACTCAGAACGCCACGCCAGATTCGCGTGTGACCCTTTTCGGTTCCTTGACACCCGTTTGGGGCCGGGCTATAACTCGATTGCGACGCCGTTCACAACCGGACCGTGAAGCATCGTGCCCCGCGTATTCGGCGCGGGCCAGGGGGAGTCAGAGGAATGCCCAAGTCAGGGAAGCATCGCTTTGCGCGGCGCGCCGTCATTCTCTTTTCGGTGGCGCTGTTGGCGCTTTCGGCAATCGCGACGGCCTCCGCAGAATTGGGTCAACCGGGCGGGATCACGGACGAAGCACGTGACATGCATGGACTCTACCTCTTCACCCTTGCCCTCGGCGCGGTCGTCTTTGTCCTCGTGGAAACAGCACTCATCTTCTGTCTGATCAGGTTTCGCAAGAAGGGCGATTCGCTCCCCACCCAGATCCACGGCAGCAACCTCGTGGAGTTCATCTGGACGGGCATCCCAGTGATCATCGTGATCGCCCTCTTTAGCTACTCCTTCATCGTCCTGCGCGACGTAGAACACAAAGAGAACCCCGCAGACTTGACCGTGAGCGTGACGGGATTTCAGTTCCAGTGGCAATTCACCTACTGCCAGAACGACCTTGGCAAGGAAACGAACGCACCCGTGAAGGCCAGGGACGATAAGTACCAGGGCCCGTGCGCTGCGGCGGCCGATGAACTCTCCATCGTCGGCACCGCCAAAGATGAGCCCACGGTCGTGATCCCATTGGATGAACCGGTCGAGTTCACGCTCAAGTCCAACGATGTCATCCATTCGTTTTATGTCCGCGACTTCCTCTACAAATTGGACGTTATTCCCGGACGCGACAACAAGTTCACGGTCACCGCGCGGGAGGTTGGCACCTTCACCGGGCAATGCGCCGAACTCTGCGGGCTGAATCATGCGCTGATGCGATTCAAGATTGAAGTCAAGTCCCGGCCGGACTTCGATAGCTGGATGGCCGAGAAGATGGCGGCCAAGAAGACAGCAGCACGGGTCCCGTAAGGCGACCCGTTTTCACGCCCGCAGCTCGCTCAGGCGGGTAACGAGCGGGACAGCCGAGGTGGATGGCCGACAGGCGGCCCAAGGAGGAACCATGGCCAGCATCGCAATACCGAAGCAAGGCGGCTATTCACGGCCGGCGGTCCTCGATTGGATCACCACCGTGGATCACAAGAAGCTCGGCATCCTCTACCTGTACACCTCGCTCTTCTTCTTCGCCGTGGGCGGCGTTTTGGCGCTGCTCGTGCGCACGCAGTTGGCGGTCGCGGACAACCACTTCGTCGACAATCACGTCTACAACCAGATCTTCACGATGCACGCCTCGGCGATGCTCTTCCTCTTCATCATTCCCATTTGGGCTGGCTTCGGAAACTATCTCGTTCCGCTCCAAATTGGCGCACTTGACATGGCGTTTCCGCGAATCAACGCGCTTTCGTACTGGCTGTTCCCACCCGCCGGGCTGATTATGTTTAGCGGATTCCTCGTCAACGGTGGTGCGGCGCAGGCCGGCTGGACGGCTTACAGCCCGCTCGCCAAGACGCTCGGCACGGGCATGGATCTCTGGATCATCGCGGTGGCGATGCTAGGCGTGTCATCGACGATCGGAGCCGCCAACTTCCTGGTCACCATGTTCCGCATGCGCGCCCCCGGCATGACCATGTTCAGGATGCCGATCTTCTGCTGGACGATGCTCGTGACGTCTGTCCTCTCGCTCCTCGCCACCCCGGTGCTAGCCTCCGCCCTCGTCATGATCTTCATCGACCGCAACTTCGGGGGCAACTTCTTCGACCCCAATGGCGGCGGTAATGCGGTCCTCTGGCAGAATGTCTTCTGGTTCTACTCGCACCCGGCCGTGTACATCATGATTCTCCCGGGGATGGGCATCGTCTCAGAGATTTTGCCTGTCTTCTCCCGCAAGCCACTCTTTGGATACAAGGCGTTCATCTTCGCAACCATGGGCATTGGCGCCCTCGGCTTCAGCGTGTGGGCTCACCACATGTTCACCACGGGCGCGGTCCTCAAGCCGTGGTTCGGGTTCATGACGGGGCTCATCGGCGTGCCCACGGGCGTCAAGATGTTCAACTGGCTGGGCACCCTGTGGCGAGGCCAGATCACGTTTGAACCGCCGATGCTCTTCGCTCTCGGGTTCCTGAGCATGTTCCTCATTGGTGGCATCAACGGCGCCTTCTCGGCGGCCGTGCCGGTAGACTTTGCTATCCACGACACCTACTTCGTGGTGGCGCACATTCATTACGTGCTGTTCGGAGGATCCGTCTTCGCGGTCTTTGGCGGCCTGTACTACTGGTTCCCGAAGATCTGGGGCCGCAAGCTGAACGAGCGCATGGGCCAGCTCCATTTCGCGCTGATGTTCATTGGCTTTAACCTGGCGTTCTTTCCCATGCACCTCCTGGGGCTGGACGGCATGCCGCGCCGCATCGCCACGTACAACGACTACAACAACTGGCAGACTCTGAACATGATCTCCACGATGGGCGCGTTTCTCATCGGGGTATCCATGTTCCCGTTCATCGCCGCAGTGGTGATGGCGTTCTTGCGTCCGAAGGACCAGCCGAACGATCCATGGGAAGCGAACACGCTGGAGTGGGCCACGACGTCTCCCCCACCCGTACACAACTTCGACGAGATCCCGGAGATTCACTCCGAACGGCCGCTCTTCGACCTCCGCCATGGGACGCATTCCGGCCACTGAGCCGGAATGCCACCCACCAGACTTCGCAACTGAGAAGGGACTACGTATGGCGGCGCACGGAGCAACAGCAACGCAACACAAGGAGCCTCTGAGCAACGGAATGCTCGGGTTCATCCTCTTCATCGCCTCCGAGGTGATGTTCTTTGGCGGCCTGTTCGCTGCCTACTTCATTGCCCGGGCAGACTCCCCCCAGTGGCCGCCGAAGGACGTCCTCGAACAGATGAAGGTGGCCGGCACCGCCGCTCAGAGCGCCGAACTCAAACTCGAAGTCGCGCTCCCTTTGATCGCGACCTGCATCCTGGTGCTCAGCTCGTTCACCGTTCAGTGGGCAGTGATGCAAATTCAGAAGGGCAACCGCACTGGCCTTATCTGGGGCCTCTTTATCAGCATCGCGCTTGGCCTGACGTTCCTTACGATGCAGATGTACGACTATTCTCAGCTCCCCTTCAGCTCGGGCGATACCGTTTGGGCGACAGCGTTCTACACACTCACTGGTTTCCACGGGGCGCACGTGGCCGGGGGTGCAATCTTCATGTCAGTCTGCCTGGTCCGCGCTATGGGGGGCCAGTTTTCAGCCGAACACCACGAAGCCGTTGAGGCAGCATCGTTCTACTGGCACTTTGTAGACGTCGTCTGGATCGCCCTCTTCACCACGCTCTACATCGTCGGCTAACCAGCCGAACCATCAGGAGACCGGAATGGACCAACACACCAGCGACCATGGAGACCAGGGTGATCACGCTATTCACCTCCCGGATCCGAGCTTCTGGCCGTTCGTGGCAGGAATCGCGTCGTTCGCGGTCGCGCTTGCGCTCGTCTGGTGGTCCCGCGATAGGAGCAACCAGATCGCCGGTCCGTTACTCGGGGCCTCCGGCCTCCTCACCCTGATCAGCGCATTCGGGTGGGCATACGAAGACGGCCGAATGAAGAAGAAGGCGGAAGAAGGCAGCGTCGCCAAGGCGCGCGAAGCACGTTTCACTCAGGTAGTCACGTTCGCCGTCGCCGAGGGTCGCCTCGCCGCATCCCGCGACGCAGGGGGAATCCTCGCGTCACTCTACTCATCCGATGGCGCCCTCCGAGACCTCGCTGGATTCCAGGACCTGCGCATCATCGCCTCGCCGGCCGAAACAGGGCCGTCGCAGGTCCTCGTCGAGACCACATGGTCCAACCGCGAAGGTCTAGCGACCTATGAAGAGACTCGTCGCACCCTGCTCGACTCGGTCGCAGCCTATCCCGACGATGTCGTCCCAGGCTCCGTCCATGTCTTTGACATGGAAGTGGTGCGCGACACGAAGGAGATGGCGTTCCGCTTTGGCATGGGTCCCGCGGTCGCTATCTTCGGCTCATTGCTGGTGTTTGGGTTGATGGTGGGGGCCGGCCTCAATATCTTCGCGCACGACACCAAGGCGACCACCCCAGTCGAACCTGGCGGCGGAACCACGCCGGTCGCGAGTAACGTTGTCACCGCCACAGACAACAAGTTCGACAAAGCGACGCTTGAGGCGCCGCCGGCGACCGACGTGACTTTCGAGTTCAAGAACGCTGGAAAAGCGAAGCACAACTTCCACTTCCTGGATAAAGCAGGTGGCACCACCCTCGCCCCGGGCGCCGAAGGCAAAATCATCGACGGTGGTCAGTCAGACACCCTCAAGTTCAAGACGCCCGCCGCCGGCACTTACTACTTCCAGTGCGACCTCCATCCCGACCAGATGAAGGGGACGTTCACGGTCAAGGCCGGCGCGGCGGTGCCCGGAGCGGCTGCAAGCGGGGGCTCGGCTTCAGCTGCTGCAGGGACTGCGGTTGTCGCTACCGATAACAAATACGACAAGGCTGCTCTCGAAGGCGCGGCCGGCAAGGAAGTGACCATCACGTTCACTAATAACGGAAAGGCGAAGCACAACCTCCACTTCCTCGACAAGAAGAATGGAAAGGATCTCGCTCCCGGCGCCGAAGGCAAGATCATTGACGGCGGCCAGTCCGACACGCTGAAGTTCACGCCGCCCGCAGCCGGCAAGTACTACTTCCAATGCGACCTCCACCCAGACCAGATGTTCGGGAGCTTCAACGTCACATAGTTGACTCCAACCCTCGGCAGCAGACGAAGAGCCCGGCAAACGTTGCCGGGCTCTTTGTTACCCAGCGCGACGGGGAGAAATCGGCGTTCCCTAGTCGAACGCGCCGTCCGTCAGCAGGTCAACGAACTCATCTTCATCGAGGCCGATCAAGTCGCGGTAGACGTACTCGTTGTCCTCACCCAGCAAGGGGGCGGCCTTGCGAAGCACACCGGGCGTTTCAGATAGCCGGAAGGCGGGGCCATCGTACGTACGCAAGCCCATCGTCGGGTGCTCGAGGTGCCAGTAGTGGTCGCGATGAGCGAGTTGCGGGTCTCCGCGCATCGCTTCGGGAGACTGCACTACGCCGCAAGGTACGCCGAATCGCTGGAAATGGGCTACCACTTCATCGGTGGTGAACCGCCAGTCCGCCGGGACGTCCGGGGCGTCATCGGCCACTGCTTCCGGTCGCGATGGGTCCACGGTCACTGCGTCGAGCCAGGCCTGAATGTGGCGGTCGATCTCCTTTTGTTCCGTCAATCTCTGCCAGCGGCGGCGCATGCGCTCCAGGTCGCACCATTCCGGGCGGCCCAACGCCGCCTTGAACGCCTCCCAGTGCTTCTCGGTGGCGCAGGCGATAACCACGTAGCGGCCATCCCGGCAGACGTAGCAGCCGTGAGGCGCAGCCTGAGGGTCACGGTTGCCCATGCGCATCTGTTCGTGCCCGTTGACCGTCCAATCGAGAATTGCGGTTCCCAGCCCGTGCACAGCGCCTTCCATCTGACTGAAGTCAATGTACTGGCCGATGCCGGTTCGGCGCCGGTAATCGAGCGCGGCGATCAGCGCCGTGGCGGCAATATGCGGCACCAGGAAATCGGTGTAGGCGACGCCAGTGCCAATCGGTGGCTGATCGGGCCAGCCAGTCAGGTGGTTGATGCCTGCGGCGGCCTGGAGGACGTGCCCGTAGCCCATGTAGCTGCCCCAGGGACCGGTCTGCCCATAGAGCGGCATCGAGATCATCACGATGTCTTCACGGACCGCGCGGAGCGACTCGTAGTCCAGCCCGAAGCG
>JBDTVB010000086.1:0-7318 GCA_040007415.1 Anaerolineaceae bacterium | reverse complement strand
CAGTTGCACCATTCCTGTGCAGCCCTGGTGCGCTCGGCCTCATCGGGGCCGTTCAGCAGCCGGGCGTAGGCGTCGATCAAGTCGCCATCGCGGTCCTGCACGGGGACCGCGTCACGGAACCGCGCCCATGCCTCCGGGAACAAGCGCCCAAGCCCACGGGTGAGCAGGTCGGTCTCGCGCCGCCAGCCTGTTGCCACGCCAGTGAGCAGCAGCTCCGAGACCTGCTGCCGGTGTCCCAGGGCGTAGGCCAGCCCAAGGGCAGACCCCCACGAACCGCCGAAGACCAGCCAGCGGTCAACCGCCAGATGCTGCCGCAAGAGTTCGATATCTGCGAGCAGATGCTCCGTGGTGTTCGTGCCGAGGCCGGTGCGTGGGTCGCTCGCGTGCGGCGTGCTGCGCCCACAGCCGCGCTGGTCGAACAGGATGATGCGGTAGGCGCTGGGGTCAAAGAGCCGCCGCATGCCCGGGGTGCACCCCGAGCCCGGCCCGCCGTGCAGGACGAGCGCTGCCTTGCCACCGGGATTGCCGCACGTCTCCCAGTAGACACGGTTGCCATCGCCGACATCGAGCATTCCGTGGTCGTACGGCTCGATCTCCGGGTAGGACGAAGCCAATGAACCGAACCTCCGCGCCCTGTTCGGACTCTACCGGTTAGGCCCTGGTGTTGGAAAGGATCTCCCCGTCATGCCACTCCGGGTCAGCATCGAGCAACGCGCGCATCTGGCCGTAACGGACGCCCTGAGCGGGGCTTTCGGCGTTCTTGCGATACGCGTCCTTCGATTCAAAGGCGACAGTGAGCCAGATCTCGTTGGGGTCGGTATCTGACCGGTAGACGGTGGTCGATACCCAGCCAGCGGCCGAGAGGTCTGATTCGACGTCCGCCATCTGCTGAAAACTCTCGAACGAGCCGGGCTTCACCTTCATTCGCGCGATTGTGCCGTACATCGTGTTCTTCCCCCTTGAATATCATCCGTCCGGAAATTGATCGATGACGGACGCGCGTATCCTACGTCGCGTGCGCTCGATTGCATAGACGGTAGTTCGTGAGAAAAGCGGGCCGCCGAACGTGACCCGGCAAGTGCGCGCGCCGGGTCTTTGAAGTCCCGAAGCGGCGTTTTCGGGCGGGCCGAGTGTGAAGCAGATCACAGTCGGCCCGCATCGTGTGACGGATACTTCACACATCTCCCCGGGCGAGTAGAAGGACGGAAATGCAGAGCAACGAGGACGGGCGCCCGCAAGATTCCTATATCCGCGATCTGCCCCTGCTCGCGCGCCTCGGCGAGGCGGACCTCCAGGCACTCGCGAGCCGCGGCGTCTTGCGGCGCTTTGCGGCGGGGAGCGTCATCTTCCGCGAAGGCGACCCGGGCGATGCGCTGCACGTTGTGGTCGAAGGAGAGGTGCGCATCACCGTGCTTTCGGGAAGCGGAAACGTGGCAACCGTGGCCAATGTCACAACAGGTGATTGCTTCGGAGAATTCGCCCTGCTCGATGGCAGGCCGCGCTCGGCTACCACAACGGCAGTCTCGGCCACCCGAACCTTCGTGGTCACTCGTCCGGATTTCATCGATTGGCTATCGAACCGCCCGGCAGCCGCGTTAGCGCTGCTGGAAACGCTCTCGCTCCGCCTGCGCAAGACCGATGAGTCGCTGGCGGACCTCACGTTCCTGGATCTTGAGCAGCGGCTGGTCAAGCAGATCCTCCGCCTTTCGACGGTGAGCCAGGATGGGAACGGCCTCCGGTTGCCGATCCGCGCGACCCAGGCGGAGCTCGCATCGTTGCTGGGTGTCAGCCGCGAAAGCGTGAACAAACAGCTCAACGCGTTCGCGCGCAAAGGCTGGCTGTCACTGGCTCGCGGCACCATTACGGTGCTCGACGTGCGCGCCCTGCGGCAGCGCTCTTCGTAAAGGCGCGGCCTGTTTGATACCAACCATAGGCCGGGCGCGCTTCCCGCTGACTCTCCAGTAGGGTGTAATTCTTTGGCGGGCAGCGGCAAGACCACGCCCTAAGGGACACCGCTTGGGAAACACGATCCACGTAATCGCGATCTGGACGCACATCCTGGGGATTGCGCTCTTTGTTGGCCCGCAGTTCCTGCTGGCGTTTGCCTGGGTGCCGGCGTCCCGCAATATCTCCGATCTGCCGACGCGTGTTGCCGCCATGCGCACAATGACTATCCGCACCGCCTGGCTCGGGGGCGTTGGACTGGCGTTAATCCTTGTCGCCGGGCTCTATCTGATCGCCACGTTCCGCAGCTACTATCATCTGCCCGGTCGTGACGAGGTGAGTTTCAACGACCTGCGCTACGGAATGATCTTCTCGATCAAGATGGCCGTGCTGGTGGTGATGCTGGTGATCACCGCGCTCCACACGTTCGTCGTGGGCCCCAAACTGCTTCGCCGGATGGAGGCCAGGGTAGCGGGCGAGACGGTGCCTGATAGCGAACTCGCGGGCATCCGCCGCCAATCGATGATCCTGAGCATGAGCGGTCTCACGCTGACGCTCGCCATCATGGTGATGGGCGCGATGATGAACACGTACCAGTACTCGCTTAAGTAGGCCCCCCGGATCCAACCCAGAAAGAGCCCCAAACCATTGCCCGTTGCAGTTGGCGAGGGCCAAGGCGCACACTCTAGGCATGGGCTTTCTTCAGATGATCTCCGCTGTCGGTTTGCCAGTGGCAATGGCGGTTGGCGCCGTCATGGCCTGGCGGATGAGCAAGAGGGAAAACAAGGTTGAGACCGAGCAGCCCCTCTGGCGCGATGACTCCCTGGACGACTGGCGCAAAGAGCGCGACGTCGAAGTGGAAGCCGAACGCCTGCAGCGCATCCAGGAAGCGAAGCAGCACGGCGGCGCCGCCGCCGAGGAACTGGCCGAACGGAAGCGCCACCAGCGCATCGGCGGCTGAGTAACCGCCGCCCACACGCCTAAAGAATCGCTCCGTTCTCCCGCATCTTGCTGATCTCGGCGCCACTGAAGCCTGCCGCCGCCAGCGTCTCATCGGTATGTTCGCCGAGCATCGGGCTCGGCCCCTGGGCGGCCAGCCGCGAGACAGACATCTGGAACGGTGGCCCCACCATCCGCATGTGCCCCAGCATTGGATGGTCGAGCTCAACTTCGAGCCCGTTCTCCAGCGTCTGGGGGTGGCCGAACAGCTCTTCAATGAAGAACAACGGGCCCGCGGGTACGCCGTGTGTCTCGAAGAGCTTGCCCCATGCCTCAGTCGTCTTGGTCATGAACAACGCCTCGGCCTCAGCAACAAGATTCGGGCCATCGACGTCCCACCCCTCGGGCGCTATTTCGAAGCTGCCGTCCGGCCGGAAACGGGGGTCAGTCAGTCCCGTCGCCGCCAGCACCTTGATGCGCAGGGCCATGCTGAGCGCGCCAACGGCGATGAAGCCATCGCCCGTTTGGTAGACGCGATAGTAGATGTTGCCCGGACCCACCGGCCGGAACTGGGAGTGCACCGCCACCTGTTCGAGGAACGTCTTCTGTTCGCTGCGTGCCTGCGCCAGGCCCTTCAGCATAGGAGGGATGATCTCGTCGTCCCACGCATCGATCCAGGTGAACTGCGACGTCTGCATCGCGATCGCCGTACCCATCAGGGTGCAATCGATCTTCTGGCCCTTGCCAGTTTTTTCGCGGTAGTAGAGCGCCGCGCAGATGCTGTTGGACATCTGGATGCCGGTCGCGTAGTCCGCCACCGCGGGGTAGACGTACGTGGGTACGTCGCCCTGCATCTTCGATTCGCCAGCCATCAGGCCCGTCATTGCCTGCACCACAAGGTCGTAGCCGCCGCGCTTGGCCAGGGGTCCTTTGCGCCCGAAGGCCGTGTTTTCGCAGTAGATCAGGCGCGGGTTGATGGCACTGAGCGTTTCATAATCGATCCGCAACTGCTCGGCCACGCCCGGGCGGTAGTTGACCAGCACCACATCGGCGTCCTTCGCCATGCGATGGATCGCTGCCTGCGATTCCGGCTTGGTCATGTCCATCGCGACGCCGCGCTTGCCGCGGTTCAGGCTGGCAAACGTGCGCGATTCTTTCGGCACCAGCTCTACAAAGAGCCGCCAGGGTTCGCCTTCGAGCGGCTCGAACTTCGTAACCTCGGCGCCCATATCGGCAAGATGCATGCCGCAGAACGGCCCGGCGATGATTTGCGTGAACTCCAGCACCTTAACGCCGGAGAGTGGTCCAGAAGTCATAGGTAATCCCCCTCGCGCGGCATTCTAACGTGTGCGTGAGGGTTTCGGCGAAAGAGCCCGTCGATCCGCGCTTCTTCGGCGGCTCTTTGCCCGCCACGCATCTGCTACCGTTACTGCACAATCGCATCAGGGGTGAGCCATGGAGTTCCAGCGAGTGGTCGCCACGCGGAAGATGGTCCGCAGTTTCGAAGACAGGCCGATTCCGCCTGAGACGGTTCAGCGGATCGTGCGGAATGCCCAGCGCGGCCCGTCTGCAGGCTTCAGCCAGGGTGTCGAACTCCTGGTGCTGGAGGGCACCGGCCAGCTTGCTGGCTACTGGAGCGTCATCGATGCCACCGAGGGCTCGCAATCGGCGCCGAAGTGGCCCGCGTTCCGGAACGCACCGCTGATTATCGCGTTCGTGAGTGACAAAAAGGCCTACCTCGACCGTTACGCAAAGCCTGACAAAGAGTGGACGAAGATGGCGGAAGAGACGCTCAGGCCGGTCCCCTTCTGGGATATCGATGCTGGGATGGCTGCCCTGCTCGTGCTGCTCACCGCTGTCGATGCGGACCTTGGCGCGTGCTTCGTAGGGGTTGTTGATCAACCTGCTTTCAAGGCCAGGTTTGGCATTCCGGAGCGGATGGCCGTTGTTGGCTGCGTGCTCATCGGCTATCCCCTCGCCGCCGATGCGCCGTCTCCGTCGCTCGCCCGTGGCCGCCGTCCAGCGGCTGACGTGATTCACTACGGGAAGTGGTAACCGGCGCTCCTTACCCCGTCCAACAGCTCCCTCTGCTACGCTCCATTTCGTACGCCATGACCGATGAACTCCCCGACGAACGCCCCACTCGCAGACGTGAATATTCCGGCGCGAGTTCCACGCTCGGGATAGCGGCGCTGATCGTGCTCGTCGTTGGCGCTGCCATCTGGTACCTCGAGTTTCGGGACAACGGGAGCGCCGGCGGAGGCGGGACGCCGGGGCTGGGAATCATCGCCTTGCCGGATCACCTCAACACCACGGGAAAAGCGCCGGCGGCCCAGGCGGGGCGAGCGGCGCCCAATTTCACGCTTGTGTCGCCCGAAGGACGAGTCGCACGGTTGGACACCTACCGGGGCGTCTACGTCGTCGTCAACTTTTGGGCGAGCTGGTGCGGGCCTTGCCGGGGCGAGGCTCCTGATCTCGAGGCGCTCCAGACCGCCTCCCGCGACGAGTCCCAGAAACTCGTCGTCCTGGGCGTGAACCAGCAAGAGGAGGCGGACACCGCCAGAAAGTTCGCGAGCGAGTTCGACCTGACCTACCCGATCCTGCTCGATCGCTCCGGCGAAGTCTCCGAGGGCTATCGCGTTGGCAGGGGGCTGCCAATCACCTTTCTCGTCGATCCTTCGGGGGTGATCGAGAAGGTCTACCTCGGGGCGCTCAGCCGCGATTCGCTGGCCGAAATCAGGCGGCTCGCCCTGGTGGAGAGCCCGTGACCGCTCCTTCCTCCACGGCATCACAAGCGTTCCGTCCTTCTGGGTTCGACCCCCTGCGAACCGCCTGGAACCTGCTCACCAACGTGAAGTTCGCGCTCACGCTCGTCGGCGTGGCTCTCGTCGCTGGAATGATCGGCGTGGTCATCCCGCAGGTGCCGGGGCCCATGCGTGCGAACCCGGCTGCCCGCTCCGCCTGGATGGAGCTTCGCCGCGATGACTTCGGCTCGCTGACCGCGACGATGGACCGCGCCGGCCTGTTCGATGTCTTCCATTCGTCCTGGTTCAACGGCCTATGGCTGGTGATCATCCTCGCTGTCACTGTCTGCACCGTCAGCCGCTTTCGCCCCACCTGGCGCAGCGTTCACCATCCGACGAAAAGCGTGGGCGACGGCTACTTCGAAAGCGCTCACCATTCCGCCAGTTTCACGCACGCCGGCGGAGTCGAGGCGGTCGATGCCCTACTGCGCAAGAAGCGCTATCGCGTCGAGCGGACTCACGGGAGGGAGGGCGCCACCTACCTCTTTGCCGAACGCTACTCGTGGAGCCAGTACGGCACCTTCGTCAGCCACCTTGCGCTGCTGATGCTGCTGGTTGGCGCCTTGCTGACCACGCTTGCGGGCTTTGACCGCACACTCGTCATCGCCGAAGGCACGCCAGGCGCACCCGTCTTTGACAGTGCTGGCCCGAATCAGATCTTCGTGACCATGGTGGACGCGGTCCGCGGCAAAGACGGTTCTGGCAACATCATCGATTTCCACAGCACCATCCAGGTCCGCCGCGGAGATCAGACCGTCACCTGTCAGACATCCGTCAACGACCCGTGCACGGCGTTCGGTTACAAGGTTCACCAGGCTGCGTGGTTCAACGACCTTGCCCGCCTGAAAGTCACCAGCCCCGATGGGCGCGTGCTCTACAACGACGTCCTCGACTTCGAGAGCCGCTCAACCGCGGTTCCCGTGATGCGTGTGACGGACGCCTCCGGCGCAGTCCTCTTCGACCAGGAACTGCCGCAGATGGAGACCGATACCGGGGCATCCGCCGGACCGGAAGACGACGTCGCGCTGTCTCTGCTCACTTTCCCGAAGAGTGCCCTCCCGGGCGAGACTGGCCTCGTCACGTACGCCGTCGGCTGGCGCGTGGTGCAGAACGTGTTGCGCCTGACGCTCACCGGCGAGAATTTCCCGGCAAAGGACCTGCCCGTCGGCCAGTCGGCCTCCGATGCTGGCTACACCTTCACCTATGCGGATGCCCGCCCTATCCCCGCTCAGCGCGTGGGCGGGATGCCGGGAGCGACCTCGGATGATGGCGCGGCGACCGTTCAGATGGTCGACGACCGTGCGGGCAACTCGTACCTGTTCGTTAGCGGCATCGATCTGAACAACGTCGTCCTCACGCAGGGCAACCCGGTCAAGACCTCCGGTGGCTTCACGTACGAAATGCTGGGCCGGGTTGAGGCCTCCGGCGTCAGCGTGCGTCGCGACCCCGGGGACACTTTCATCTGGCTGGCCGTGGGGATGGCAATCATCGGGCTCGCCATCACCTTCTACATCCCGCGGCGGCGGCTCTGGGTGAAAGTCAGCGACTCGCGCACCTACCTCGCGGGCGTCGCTGAACGCACCACCCGCTTTGGCCGCGAACTGCGCTTCATGGGTGCGGCGCTCGGCGCT
>JBDTVB010000085.1:0-7371 GCA_040007415.1 Anaerolineaceae bacterium | reverse complement strand
GGCGACCGCGGCGCTGCAGGTGAGCTTCGAGGATGTCACTCCTGAGGTGACGCTGGTCCAGTTTCGACCGCGAGCCGTGTAGCACGCCGCAGCTCCGCAGCTAGCGACAGAGTTCGCGCAACGCTTCGCGAACCGCGGCGGCACCGTCCACCAGTTCCTCCGGCGTAGCCTGCACGGGCAACAGGTTGATGTGCCGCGCGCCGGCTTCCACAAAGGGCATGAGCGTTTCGGCCACTTCCTTCGCTGTACCGAACGGGGTGTAGCGTTCGAACCGTTCAAAAGGGAGGCGGTAGGTGGCCTCCATGCCTTTGCTCACCCACGCCCGGGCATCGTCTCTGCTCTCCCCAACACTCATCCAGAACTGCATCCCGAACTCGATGGTATCGGGATCGCGGCCCGCGCTCGCTGCGGCCTCCCCGGCGATCGCCTGGGCCTGCCGAAAGCGTTCGACCGATTGCCAGATGCCCGTGTAGCCGTCACCGAATCGCCCTGCACGCACAAGAGCGGCATCGCTGCGCCCGCCGACGAAGATCGGCACCGGGCGCAGCGGCTTCGGGTAAACGGTGACGTTGTCCAGCTGGAAGTGCTTTCCAGCGAAACTCACGTCATCTTCGGTCCAGAGCCTCGGCAGAATCTGCAATGCTTCGTCGGCGCGCGCGCCGCGCGTCTTTGGGTCGATTCCGCAGCTGGTGAACTCGTGTGGGTCTTCACCGCCAATTCCGATGCCGAGCACCAGCCGCCCCATGCTCAACTGGTCGAGTTGGGCCACGTGCAAGGCGACGGGCACCGGGTGGCGGAGAGGAAGAAGGTAGACGGCAGTCTTCAACTCCACCCTTTCGGTGACGGCTGCGACCGCTGTAAGCGTTACGAGGCCATCGTTGCCATAGCCGTAGAAGGTGACGTGGTCGCCCGCGAGGATGCCGTCGAGGCCAGCGGCTTCGGCGCGACACGCTGCGTCCAGCGTCATCTGGGGGGTCACACCAGTACGCACATCCCAGGAGCGCAACATCACCGAAACCGAAGGGGCTCGCATAGCGCCATTCTAGCCGCTGGTGGTGCGGTTCACGCCGCTCTGGGATAGTCCAACAACAATCGCCTCCCGGAGGAGTTTAACGATGAGCAACGGCCCGGCCCGCAGTCCGATGGTGTTCGACCGCGCATTCCTCACCGGCGTCGAAGACGTCACCCAGATCGTCATGGTACGGCACGGCCAGCAGCATGTGCCCGACTGGCGCAACGGCCCCGTCGGGGACACGGTGGACCCGCCGCTGAGCGACGATGGTGTCCAGCAGGCGCGGCTGGTAGGCGAACGGTTCTCGACCGAGCGCGTGGACGTGGTCTACGCCAGTCCCCTGAAGCGCGCGTACGAAACTGGCTACCAGATCGCGCGGCACCACCGCCTGGAACCGAAGGTGATCCACGACTTGCGGGAAGTGGAGGTCTTTCGCGACATCCCTGCAGACCAGCCAGCCGTGGAGTTCGTCGGGGAAGAACTGCTTGCGGGAATTCGCGAACGAATGATTCGCGAGGGATCGTGGGACGTTTACCCGTACTCAGAATCGAGTTTCGAGTTCCGCAAGCGTACCGTGAACGCAATCGAGGCGATCATCGCGGCCAACGAGGGCAAGCGCGTGGTGGTCGCATGTCACGGCGGTGTCATCAATGCCTACGTGGCGCACGTGATCGGCGTATCAAGGGACATGTTCTTCCGCCCGGCACACACGTCGGTGAACATCGTCTACTCGGGTCACGGGGTGCGGGCCTTGCAGTCACTGAACGACGTGACCCACCTGGCGACGCCGGAGCGCAACTTCCTCAGCCATTGAGGCCGATTATTCAAGGTCCGCGAGCGGCCCGAGTGAGAAGTTCTCAACGAGCATCTCAAGCGCAAGTGGCAGCGGCGGACGGAGCGCAGTGCCTGCGAACGCGTCCGCAACGGTTCGCGCCACGACACCTGAGCGACGGTAGTGACGGCCTCCGCCGAGCGCGAAAAGCTCCGTGCAGAGCTTGGTGGATTCCTGGGTGACGTACGTCTTGGTGCGCAGGACCCGCGCAGCGAGTGCGGGATTGGCGCCGGGCCGCCACTGGGCCGCCGTTTCGAGGAGATACGCTTTGAGCGCCTCGTAGCGCATGACGGCGTCAGAGAGCCGGAGACGCAACGCTGGTCCTGCGGGGGCGGGGTCGCCCAGTGCGCGAATCACGGCGGCGGCACAGCCGAGCGGGATTGCCGCAAACAGGCAGAACCAATATGGAAGCGGCTGGACACGCGCGATGAAGTCCGGGAAACCGAGCATGAACTCAGCGGCGGCGCCCGTATAACGGACGGTGTGGCTTTCGGTGGAGCGCATGCCGAAGCCGTCCCAGTCGTCAAGGATCTCCACCCCTTGGGCACGCGTAGGAACGAAGAAGAATTCAACCACGCCGGCGCCCGGCAGGTCCTCTTGAGTGACCTTAGCAGTAGAGAAGAAGTAATCCGCGTGACGTCCCGAGGAGGCGAGGATCTTTTCGCCTTCGAGGACGAAGGTTCCGTCTTGCTTTGTTGCGAATGTCCTGGTGGCGTCCAGGGAGCCGCCAGCGCCCTTCTCCGAGTTGCAGGCGGCATAGAGTCTGCCCGAGCGAAAATCCGCCGCAACGCGTTCGAGCTGGGCGCTCCAGCCAGCGAGGTGCGCGGGCGGGGCTTGAATTTCGGCGCCGTAGATACCAGCCAGCCCAAGCGGCATCGCCAGGAGAAGCGCGGTCGATGGCGAAACGGTTGCGACGGCCTCAACCGCCCGCACGCAACTGACGAGATCCGCGCCCTCTCCACCCAACTTCGCTGGGAACGGCATCATGGGGATGGCGGCGGCCCTGAGGTCGGCAATGTTCTCCGCGGGGTACGCCTCCGAGTTTCGCGCATCCCTCTCGGCGAAGCGGGGGAGCAATTCCTTGAGATCGGCGAATGGCATTGCGCACCTCGTTGGCACTCGATTCGGTGACCGGAGTGTACATGGCCGAGGCAACATGCCGGATAGCGGCGACGCCGTGGAACGCGTCGCGTAGAATCCACCACACTGCACTCTTCCACAGATTGACAGAGTGACCAAACGAAACGAGAGGATTCCAATCATGCCCGTCGCCGACTTCTCACTTGCTGGCAAGGTTGCCATTGTTACCGGGGGTAGCCGCGGAATTGGCCGCTCCATCGCTGTCGCCCTCGCCGAAGCCGGCGCAGATGTCTGCGTTGCGGCTCGCAAGCCCGAGGCCCTCGAAGAAACGCTTGCGGCGATCAAGGCGACCGGGCGGCGCGGCATTGCCGTCCCAACGAACGTGCGTGATATGGACGCCTTGCGGAACCTGGTCGACGAGACGAAGCGACAGCTCGGCCGGATCGATGTTCTGGTCAACAACGCCGGTGCGAACCCCGCCTTCGGGCCGATCCACGACCTTGAGGAACGCGCCTTCGACATGGTGATGACGACGAACGTCAAGGCCGTCTTCATGCTCAGCAAGATGGTCCGGGAAGCGATCCTCGAGCACGGCCAGGGCGGCACGATCGTGAACGTGAGCTCCACGGGCGGGCTGCGGGCATCCGTCGGGCTCGGCGGCTACTCAGTCTCAAAGGCTGCGGTGATCATGCTGACGCAGGTCTGCGCGAAAGAGTGGGGCACGGACGGCATCCGGGTGAACTGCATTGCACCCGGGCTGATCAAGACCGAATTCTCCCGAGCCCTCTGGGAGAACGACGCGATTCTCAAGAACTCGGTCCAGGGGGGTGCCCTGAAGCGCATCGGCGACCCGGATGAGATGGCCGGCGCAGCGCTCTACTTTGCCAGCCCTGCGTCCTCGTTCACCACCGGACAAACGCTCGTGCTGCACGGCGGCGGGATCGCGTAGCAACGACGCATGCCTGACATGCTGGTCCGGCTTTACGCACTCCCCGATGTGAAGGCAGAACGCGACCGTCTGGCGGCGGAAGGCGTGCTCTGCCGCAAAGCGGAAAGCTACGAACGCCACGCCGTGCTGGGATTCGCGCGGGAGGCGTTCCCGCACTGGATCGACGAGGTGACCGCGGCCTTCGCACGGGTACCGCCCAATCTGTTCGTGGCTACGGAGTCGGGAGCGGTGACCGGCTTCGCCGCCTACAACGTGACGCGCCCGGACTACTTTGGACCGACTGGCGTCCGCGAGAACCAACGCGGCCGCGGCGTTGGGCGGGTGTTGCTGTTGCAGTGCCTCCACGCGCTGGCCGCGGAGGGCTACGCCTACGCGATCATCGGCGGGGTGGGCCCGGCAGGCTTCTACGAAAAGACCGTCGGGGCGACGGTGATCCCGGATAGTGACCCGGGCATCTATGGGGATATGCTAGTGGCGGAGGCGTCACACGAATGACCATCCTTCGCACCCTGTTACGCATCCCCGCCGGGATCATTCGGCTGCTGCTGAAGCTTGTGCGGAAGGCCGTGAAGCTGACGCTCTTGGTGGCGGTCGCTGGTGCGCTCTTGATGCTGCTGGACACACTGCTGCTGGACGCCCACAACGACCGTCCAGCTTCGTGAGCCTCGCAGTCTGGGCGGTAGCAGGCCGGTTCTCCGATTGTGATTATTTTCTCAACTTAGGCCCATTCGGCCCCATGAGACGGGCCAAATGGTCGCAGCGCGGGTTTGACAGCGCGTTTACCTTTAGCGGAGCACCACTAGGAGGAACGAAATGAAACGCAGGACACTGGATATCATCTTTGCAGGGGGTGGCGTAGTTCTCGCCGCGCTGCTGCTCGTACTTGGGTTCGTGCTAGCGGACCAGCAATCCTTCGCGAAGGACTACGTGAAGGGCGAACTCGGGGCCCAGCAGATCTGGTTTTCCGCAGCGCCGACGGACGAGGAGAAGAGCTGGAAGCCCGGCTCTACCTGCCTAACGGAAAACGCCGGCAAGCTCATGGAGACTGGCAAGCAGGCCGAGTGCTACGCCAAGTACTACATCGCCTTGCACATGTCCACGTCTGCCACGAACGCCAAGATGAGCACCCCGATTAAGGTGAAGATTGGCGCCGAGGAAAAGACGCTCGCGACTATGGAAGGCCAGACGTACGCAACGCTCGGTGGGATTCGCACCGCGCTGGCCGCCGACCAGAAGGCCCTGAAGGACAAGGGCGATACCGCCGGAGCTGACGCCCGCCAGAAGGACGTCGATGCAGTAGCCGGCCTCCGAACAACCATGCAGACGGGCGAGACGCTCCGCGGCCTGCTCCTGACCACCTACGGGTTCAGCATCTTCGGTGACAAGGCCGCCCTCGCGGCAAACGTCCTCTATGTGCTGGCAGCCCTCATCCTGCTCCTCTCGATCGCTGGATTCGTCCACGCCTTCATCACCCCGAAGGAGAAAGTGGTCGGGGTTCTCACCTCCCCGGCTGGCGTTCCCCGCGAGGCGTGAGCCTCTCGGGCAACTGACACAGGTTCGAGGAAGGGTCGGCTTACCGCCGGCCCTTTCCTCGTGTCCGGCAGAGGACTGGTCAGAGGGCGCCAGCGCTTCGTAGACTCTGGGCGTGACCCGCATCCTGCTCGCCACCAACAATCCCGGCAAAGTGCGGGAGTTTCGCCGTCTGATCGAGGGTTCTGGTTTTGAGGCAGTCACGCCTGCCGAAGCGGGAATTGCGCTGGACGTCCAAGAGACAGGGGACAGCTACGACGCGAACGCCTTGCTTAAGGCGATAGCGTTCGCACGAGCGGGGAGCTGTCTGGCCCTGGCCGATGACTCGGGGATCGAAGTGGATGCGCTCTCGGGCGGGCCGGGGATGTACTCGGCGCGCTACGGCGGTCCCGACCTGGACGACCAGGGCAGGGTGGCGCTCCTTCTCGACGACGTTGCGGAAGTGCCTGACGGTGCTCGTAGCGCCCGCTATCGGGCAGTGGTTGCTATCGCCTGGCCGGGGGCGGGCGAGACCATTGAATCGGCGGTGTTCGAAGGGGTCCAGGAGGGGACACTCGCGCGGCAACCTTCGGGGGCCGAGGGATTCGGGTACGACCCGATCTTCGTGGTCGTCGCGGGCCGAACGCAGGCGCAGCTCAGCGCCACCGAAAAAGATGCCATCAGTCATCGCGGGCAGGCTGTGCGCAAGGCGCTTGCGTTCCTGCGGGCGCGTCACGGGTGAAGGCGTTAGCGGGAGTCGCGGCAATCGCGGCGCTGCTGCTGGCGGCCTGCGGCGAAGGAGCGTCGTTCCCGGAACCAGTGGCATGTGCGACGCCGGTCCCTGCCGCCAGTAGCACCCCTCGCCAGGCAGTCAACCAATACTTATCTGGCGTGCGCGCCGCCGTCGATCGGCTGGCGACGCTGCGGGAGACGCTCCGAAACGAATACCCCGGCGACAAGTTCTCGCGAGACTCGCGGTTCCGGGCGGATTTCGCGGTGTATGCGGATAGCACGGTCTGCGGGGCGCAGAACCTGATCGCGGTTCGCCCGCCGAGCACGAACCTGGCTCAGTTCGATGACAACCTCGATGGGACCCTGCAAGCGCTAATAGACCATACCCAGGCCGGACGAGCGGCTGTGAAGGCGCGCAATGTCTCGGACTACCGCACGTGGTACCAAGGCGCTGATGTGAAGCTCGAGGCTGTGAAGGCGGCTGCCTCGCAGACTGGAACTCGTTAGCCGCGAGGCAGCCCGAGCCCACACTGGGCGATGATGTTGCGCTGGATTTCCGTGGTCCCGCCGCCAATTGGGCCCGAGACTGCAAGTAGATACGCGGTCGACACGCGACCGTAGAGTTGGGCCCATTTCGAACCGGGCTGGAGCTGGCCGTAGGGACCCATCAGGTTGACACCGGCGTTCGAGAGCTTGATCCCGAGCAGTGCCATCCAGACCTTGCCCATACTCGCCTCGTAATTCGGCACCTTGCCCAGCGATTGCAGCCAGGCCGTCCGGTAGGCAACAAGGCGCCCGACTTCCACGTCAATCAGCAGGTCAGCGAGCTTGTGCCGCAGCTCGGACTTGTCCCATGGGCGTCCGCCAGGGTGCGACTCCTTGGCCCAGTGGATCAGGTCGTGGATCGTACGTCGCGAACCGGAGATCGCGGCGATGTTCGAGCGTTCGAAGTCGAGCGTGGTGGTTGCAGCGTACCAACCGTTGTCCTGCCCGCCCATCAGATCTTTCGCTGGCACTCGCACGTCTTCGAAGAAGACCTGATTGAAGTCGCGGCGGTAGGCCATGTTGGGGATGCCCTGGATACTGATGCCCGGCGACTTCATATCAAGTACGAACGCGCTGATGCCTTTGTGCTTCGGCACATCCGGGTTGGTACGTGCGAGCAGGAGCATCTTGTCGGCGACGTGCGCGTTGGAGGTCCAGGATAATCGAGTTTGTCCCTTCCCGCAGGAGCGTGGCATGAGCGCAGTGGCCGAA
>JBDTVB010000084.1:0-7387 GCA_040007415.1 Anaerolineaceae bacterium | reverse complement strand
GAGTTCGAAGAAGTGCGGCGCAACGGCAAGATCGCCATGGACCTCGAGCCCGGCGACGAGCTGATCGCCGCGCGCGTGGCCACGAACGATACGAACGTCATTCTCGTCTCCAGCGAAGGCCAGGCGATCCGCTTCAAGATCGATGACCTCCGCCAGGCCAGCCGCACCAGCGGCGGCGTGCGCGGCATGAAGCTGCCCAACGGCGGCTATGTCGTTGGCGTTGAGACCCTGGACGACGGTGATCAGCTCCTGATCATCTCTGAGACCGGCTCGGGCAAACGCACCAGGGTCGACGAATACCCCATCCAGGGCCGCGGCGGCCAGGGCGTCAAGACTATCAACATCACCGACCGCACGGGCAAGGTTGCCGCCTGCCGCATGGTCTCGGATAGCGATTCACTCGAACTGATGCTTGTCACCCGAGAGGGCATCGTCGTCCGTACTCGCACCAAGACGATCAGCCTTATCGGCCGCGTGACGCAGGGCGTTCGTGTCATCGATGTCAACGCCGATGACCAGGTTGCCAGCATCGCCGCCTTCACCATGGCTGATGAGCCGGAACGCGCGCCGCGAGACGCCGCAATGGAGGCGATGGAGGCGATGAACGGGTCGACCACCGCAAACGGCGCTGGTCCCGCGGCGACCGGTACCACCCGCGGCATAGCGCCGAACAGCAACCTGCGCCTCGCCCTGGACCTCGACGAGGAAACCGGTGAGATCCTGGAGGACGATGCCGAGGTGGATGAAGAAGCGCCCGATGACGAATAGCCCGGCCGCCCGCGAGTCCTGAGGCTCGCGGATGGGTGTGCTGCTCGCTCTCGCTTCCGCACTCTCCTGGGGGAGCGCCGATTTCCTTGGCGGCGTGCAATCGCGAAAGCTCTCGTCCGTCGCCGTCGCGCTCTGGAGCCAGCTTGCGGGCGGGCTGGTGCTGCTCGCCTTCCTGCTTCTTTCGCGTCAGGAGCTCAGTGCTGAAGGTTTTGCCTGGGGCGTGGCCGCGGGCGTCGGCACCGGCGCCGCGCTGATCCTCTTCTACCGCGGACTCTCGGGCGGCGCGATGGCCATCGTCGCCCCAGTCTCGGCCAGTGCCGCGGCAGTCCCCGTCGTGGCCGCGCTGCTCGGCGGCGATGCCCCCTCCGCCCTCCAGTTTGCGGGCTTCGCGCTCTGCCTGGCGGGCGCGGTCACCGTCTCTGTGCCGGACCGCAACGGGCGGACGTTGTCAGGGCGTCCACTTAACGCGGTAGGGCTCGGGCTCGCTGCGGCGCTCGGGTTTGGGCTCTTCTACGTGTTCGTAGATCGAGGTGGTCAGGCGGGCGGCTCGCCGCTCTGGGTTATCGGCGGCGCGCGGGCCGGCTCCATGGCGACCATCCTTGCGGTCGCTGCGTTCAGCCGCTCGCCGCTGCGGGCCTCCCGAGGTTCGCTCCCGGTGCTTGTGCTCACGGGAATGCTCGATACCGGCGCCAACGTCCTTTTCGCCATCGCCGCAACCAAAGGCGACTTGAGTGTGGTGGCGGTGCTGGGTTCCCTCTACCCGGTCACAACGGTTGCGCTGGCTACGCTCGTCTCGCGCGAGCCGCTCACGCCGTTGCGCGGCCTTGGTGGCGTGGTCGCCCTCGCAGGTGTCGCGGTGCTCTCTGCAAGCTGAACCGTGAGCCCTACCGCAGCCCGAACAGCTCATCCAGGCCGACCACCAGTTTGTGCAGGCCGATCACCTGGCGCGTCGCGAGGATGACCCCCGGCATGAACGAATCGCGCCCCGTCGTATCGTGCCGAATCGTGAGCGTCTGGCCCAGGCCACCGAAGATCACTTCCTGGTGAGCGACGAGCCCCGGCAGGCGCACCGAGTGAATCGCAACGCCACCGGATTCGGCCCCGCGCGCGCCCGGGAGAGTCTCCCTTTCGGAGACCGGGTGGGTGAAGCTGGTTTCGCGCGCTGCACGCATCAGTTCAGCCGTGGTCTTTGCTGTGCCGCTCGGGGAATCGACCTTCTGATCGTGGTGAAGTTCGATGATCTCGGCGTTATCGAAGAAGCGCGCCGCCTGCTTGGCGAAGTGCATCATCAACACGGCACCGATGGCGAAGTTCGCCGCTACCACAACGCCGATCTTGCGGGCCGCCGCTTCCTTTTCGAGCCACGTCATGAACTCTTCGCTCAGCCCTGTGGTCCCGATGACCATGCGCACGTTGCGCGCCAGCGCGGCCTCGGCGAGGCCCGGCGTCCACGTCGCGTTCGTGAAATCGATAACCACGTCCGGCTCTTTTTCGAGGAAGCAGGCCTCGGGGTCGGTGAACACCGGCAGGTGCTCGATCTTGCCGGTGGTGGCCATCGCATCAAGGAACGCAACGGCGTGCATTCCCTCGGCCGCGCCCACCGCATCAGCGACCTGGCGGCCCATCTTCCCAGAACCGGAGACAACGATTCGTAGTTCTTCCATCGTGCGCCGATTGTACGTGCGCCGCGCAAAATCCGCGATTCACGATGTGTGAAGCACGATTAGCGGGCATGAGACTGACGGGCATGAAACCTCTCGCCACGATCCGAATCCGGCGCGCGCCATTTCGCGCCTTCAGCGGATGAACGGACCCGGGTCCTGGTAGATCTCTGCCAGGTACGCCTTCAGCGGGCGCCCGCGGAAGACTTCGACGAAGCAAAGCTCGTCGCCCTCGGCGGAAAACGCCACCCCCTGGTCCGCGTAGACGTGGTGAGTGAACTCTTTGCCGGCGCGCGAGCGCATCTCCTTGGGTTTACCGGTCAGTTTCCGCGTCAGATCGCGCACGCTCACGCCCGCCAGCGCGGCGCCTGATGGCACGTACACCATCTGCACGGCCCCGTCTCGCACGTAGACCCGGCCGGGGAAGCTCTTGGGGTTGTAGTACTGGGTCACGCCTTCCAGCCCCTCGTACGCCACATCCTCGTGGGTCTCGCCGTGGGCGATGTCCAGCTTCGTCTTCAATGCGCTGACCGAGAGGCCCAGGATCTGCTGGCAGGCGGCCAGGTCGAATACTGACGTCATGCGATGACCGGGACCGGCACACTATCCGGCGTGACCGGGGTCTCGGCGTCGCCTCCACCGAGGTTCACCGGTGCTTCCTTGAGCGGCGGGATCCAGTCCTTCCCAACCTTCTGCATGAACGCCAGCCGCTTGGGAAACCCGCTGAGCTTGTCGGGCGTAATGAAGAAGAGCGAGGCGGTGTCGCACATGTCCTCTCGGGCATTCGTCTTGCCGTACTTCGTTGGTGGCGCTTCCGCGCCTTTCGCACCGCTCTTCGTGTTCTGATCCGTCCAGAAGCCGCCGGATCCACTGGCAACAAATTCGTCGTACGCGTAGGCGAGGACGCCGTGCGCAATCTCATGCACGAAGGTCGCAACAAGTTCCGTCTTTTCGTCGGGGAACTCGTCGTGGTGGCCCTCGGAGGCCTTGAACAGCCCCATCACCTTCTTGCCCTTGAAGTACTCGCCGAGCGTGGTGGTATCCAACTCGCCGGTCGGCTTGTTGGTGTCGATCGCCTGCGCCCCCTTACCGACGGCGACCACTTCCTGGGCTTCGCCACCGCGAGACGAGGTGGCACGTGCTTTGCCGAGGATGGGCGCGTAGTGCTTGAGCGCATCTGCGAGTGCTCGAAGTTCAATCATCCGCCACTTGCGGGCCTTGAGTGCCTTCGTCACTTTTGCCGGGACGTTGGTGTACTGCGCCTTGATTGCTTCGACAAGCTTGGAGGAGCTGGGATCGACTCCGTAGGTGTCGTTCAGGGCCTTGATAATGGCCTCGGCCTCAAGTTGCTCCGCTTTCCCCTTCTTCGTGAGGACCCCAAGGATCGAATGGACCTCCACGGTCTCGGTACCGACGGTCACTTCTTTGCGCTGTATCGCCCCGTCCTGCGCGAGTCTGCGCGAGACAGCCTGGTTGCCAACCGTCGACTGCAGGGCAAGCACCGCGCCCGGACTTAGCGGCCGCTCCGAGGACGTCTCCCTGAGAGCCGCCAGTTCGGACTGCTCTTCGAGTCTCTCGGACTGCGAATGGACAACATCGTGCAGCCGCGCGATTTTGCGCTCCCGCCGTTCGGGGCTCGCCTTGCTCACGCGCGTCCTGAAGCCTGTCCTTGCCATCCTCAACCTCTTCGCGAGGGCTACGCGTCTCGGGGCCGGACGCTCCGTCCGCCGGCCTCAACCTGCTCGCATCCGGATGCTACCGCGGCGCGGATGCGATGGGAAGGCGCGGGTCCCGTCACTCGCACCCGGCACGGCGTTTCATTCCAGCGTCCGCAACAGTTCCCCCAACCACGCCAACCGCTCCCGGTGCCACTTGCTGGCCAGCCCGCTGGAGCTGGGAATCACCCAAGGGACAGTCTCGCCGATGCGCTCGGGTTGTGCGCCGTACGGACGCCCCGCCAGCTCCTTCGTCCTCAGGCCGAGCGCGTGACGGCCATAGTGCTGGAAGATGCCGCGGCCGCTGAAGAGAGCCACGCGCGGCTGGTGCTCAAGGATCTCGGAATGAAGCCGCAGCGCCCCCTCGATGATCTCAGCGCGGGACAACTCCTCCGCGCGGACGGTGGGCCGGGGGCAGAGGTCGGTGAAGCCGATGCCCGCTTCGTCCATCAGCAGCCGATCATCTTCGGGCCCAACGTCGCGTCCAGCGAGGCCGCTGGCGCTGAGTTGCCGCCAGAAGGCGTTGCCGGCGCGGGCGTAGTAGTGCCCCGCTTCAGCAGAATAGATGGAGGGGTTGTAGCCGATGAAGACGATGCGCAGTCCCGGTCGCAGGTAGTGCGGCAAGGTAATGCCGGGCGCAGTCACTTCGGCAACGCGAAGCGGACTCGCGGACTCGCCAGGTGCAGGTACCTGGGCACCGCACTGGCTTCGATAGGACGCTGAAAGCGGATGGTGACCTCCGTCTCTTCGAGCAGCTTGAGGGGGATGGTGCCGTCGGGGTTCGCGCCTTTGTAGCCGACGCCCGCCACCCAATCGCCGCCACCGCGCAGCTCGAGCGAGAAGTCGCTCACGGTGGGTGCCCACGTCTTGGCAGTCATCAACCTCACGGTGACGTAGTAGCTGAGCGGCACGGTATCGGGCGGGCCGTCCGGCAGGTCCGGGCGCGCGCTTTCAACGCGGAGCACGCGGATGATCTTCGCGTCCCCTTCGTAGAATTCATCGGCGGCAACCTTCGTCTCGCCGTAGTAGTGGCGAAGGATCGGCGGCAAACCATAGAACGCGAAGGTGGCGCCCACCACAACGCCGAGCACGGCCCCCCAGATCAGACAGCCCTTGCGCCCCTTCGTGTCAGGGTTGGGCGCTGCTTCGAGGCGGCGCCGTGCCGGGGCGGAGGCAGGTTGCGAAGGCTGATTGCTGTCCGTGGTGTGGCCGTCCCTACGCCGGGACGGCGTCCGCGAAGAAGGTGTCCATCACGCGTGGCTGCAGCGGGAGGTTGAGCACGTGGGCGCGTTGTAACTGCTCCCAGAAGTAGCGGTAGGTGGCGCGGTCGTGGAGGTTGCCGTCGTGCTGAATTGGCCCCCAGTCCGCCTCGTAGGCCTTCAGCAGGATCGCCTCGCCCTCTTCGATCTCCGGCATGCCGGGGGCCATGGCGCGGGTGATCGGCTCGATCTGCGCCGGGTAGATGCTCCACTGGCGCAAGAAGCCGAACTGCTCGCGCGCACGGAGTGCATCCTTATAGATGAAGTCGGCGTCCTTCAGCTCCAGCGTCACGTTGTGGGCAGGGACAATGCCGTTGGCGAGTGCCGCGGCCACCGTCTCGGACTTCGCCCGGTGCAGGAGCGCGTGGTCAAACTGGGCGGGTGAACGCATCGCACTTGAAGGGATGGCGCCGTGATGGGCGCTCACGAAGTCCATCAAGCCGAAGTCCAGGACCTGGATGTTCGGCAGTTCGGCAATCTGCCACACCTCGTGCAGCGCGCCGTGCGTTTCGATAAGTGCGTGAATCGGGATTTCGCGGTTGATCCCCGCCCTCGCCCCGGCGTTCCGGATGTAATCGATCATCTCCGCCAGTTGGATGGCCTTCACGCTTTTCGGGACCGTGATGTAGGCAACCCGTTCACCGGCGCCGGGGACGATGATGTCGACATCCTGCTTCCAGTGCTCATTCGTGTGGTCATGGATGCGGACGCCCGCCATGTTGAACTTGTTGAGCTCGCTCTGCTGCATCCGCACAACCATCTCGGCGTGGGCCTTTTCAGCGCCGGTGGGCGCGCCGTCTTCGCAGTCCATGGTGATATCGAAGACGCCGCCCATCTTCTCCTGCAGTTGAAACGCTTTACCGATGCGCTCCTCGGTGCCAGCGAAGTGCTCGCAGGTGGGGATGATGGGGAACGGCTTCTCGCCTTCGAAGAGCGCCTCGTTGGGATGTCGTGGCATGGTCAACCTACCTGCTATCGGAGTGATTGGGGAGCGCGCGAGGCGCAGTGCCTGCAAGTATCGCATTCGCTGACGCCAGTCGCTATCGAGCGGGCCCCAAAAACCCTAAAGGGTCCGGTGTTCGACCATCGTGCAGCGATCCTGGGCCGTAGCGAGACCCGCCTTACGGGCGCGCGCGATGCCTTCGTCGTTCGTGATCGCTGCCTGCAGCCACACGCCCTTCGCCTTGATCGCGATTGCGTCATCGATCACTGGGCCGGTCTGCTCGGAGCGTACGAAGACATCCACGAGGTCCACCTGCCCGGGTATGTCGCGGAGGGAGGCGTAGGCCTTCTCCCCCAGTACCTCATCGGCCGGGTGGTTGCCCCGGTGTACGGGCACAATGCGGTAGCCCGCGCGTTGCAAGTAGCTGGCGATGCGGTAGGCCGGGCGGTCCGTACGTGCATCAAGCCCAACTACGGCGATGGTCTTTGCATCCCTAAGCGTTTCGAGTGCGGCGTCCACGTTTTCTCCCGGAGGTTGTAGGCTTCGCGGCGGCGGCGGCCCTGGGCTCCACCGGGTCCCCGGTGCGGGTATCGATCTCCACCAGTTCCCAACCTTCCGGCAGGGTGACCGTGGAGCCAGTCAGCTGGGCAACGGCGTTGCCCACGGCGAGCGTCCGGTCCATCCCATCGGCCTGGCCGTAGGCGGGCACCGGCACCTGCGCGAGCGTAAGCCGCTTGCCACTCTTCTTCACCAGCGTAAGCGAAAACTGGCGGAGGGAGTCGGTCTCGCCGCGCCAGCGGTCTGGCTGGTCGCCCTCAATTGCCACTTCCAGGTGGTCGATCTTCGCAAACGGGACGAGCTCTTTGGTGCCGATGCCCATCCCGAGAAAGCCCTGTTGCCAGGTGGCTGAGCCTTTCTTTGCATCGACGACGACATCCGCGCCGATGATCGAGCTAATCAGGCTGATCACCGAAAGAGGGACGATGATGAGCGCGAGAAGGAGCATGGTGCGCAGATTAGCGATCGGATCCTTGGTCAGTT
>JBDTVB010000083.1:0-7404 GCA_040007415.1 Anaerolineaceae bacterium | reverse complement strand
AGCATGAACTCGGTCTGCCGCGCTCCTACTGAGGCGTCTGTGGCGGGCGGCGTGTGTACAAAGGCGAGCGCGTCCGTATCCAATGGCGAACGGCGGCTGACCGTTGGTTATCCTTCGGAACGGATCTGTTCCTGGGCGCGCGGGCGGATGTGGACGTGGTTAGGAGTGGTGGCAGGATCGGCGGGTTCCGCCTGTGGCGCGAGGCGGTTGGCGATTGTGCGGAGCAGACTTGCTACCGACTGACGGACGGATGGCCGCCCGATGCCCTGGTACCCGATCGCCTCGCAGCGCGCGATCTTTCGGGCGAGGCGCTCTTCGCGCTGTTCGGAAAGAACCTGGTGAGTGAAGTGGTCCATGGGATGCCTCATTTCCGGCCGTAGATGGTGATATCGTAGTATAGGGATATAGCTACGTCAATACTTTGTTTTGGTCTGATCAGCCAACCTCCTGGTTCGCGCGACCGAGCTGGCCGCTTCTTACTCGGGAACGAGGAACGACCGGCCTGGTAACGGAGGAGGAAGCAAGCCGCGGATTCGTGGAGCTAAAGGATGCCCGCGTCGGCCCTGGCCGCGGCAATGAAGTCACGCACCTTTTCCGGCGAGGAGCGGTAGAACGTTTGCCCGCCAGTCTTCGTTGATTCCAGCAGTTCAGCCTCGCGCAGCATCTTGACGTGCACGCTGATCGTCGGCTGGGCGAGCCCGAACTCTCGCGCAAGTTCACCCAGGCTGCATGGCGCCTGACACATGGTGGTGAGGATGGAAAGCCGCGTTGGGTCGGAGAGGATCTTGAATCGCGCGGCTGCCTTGGCGGCCGATGCGCGCCGCTGGTCGCGAGCCCTCTCTGCATCCGGTCCCACGGCGATGAGAAGGAAGTGCGGCAGGGCGAAGAACGCGACACCTACTCCCGCCAGAGCGAGCGGCGAGAGCACAACGTCACCGTTGGCGACGGCGCTGTGGACCAGTTCCGCGTGGACATCTCGCCAGGCGAAGTGATGTCGCGGAAGCAGCGAACGTACGTCGGCAGTGTGTTCCATGCGTTCCGACATGCTTTTCACCATGTCGGCCGCGACCTTCTTCGCGCCACGTTCCCAGTCCGGTTGAAGTTCAGCCCAGAATTCCCGCAGAAGGGCGATATAGGCGGCACGCAGTTCAGGTGAGGCGGCCAGCCGGTCCAGGCGTTCCTGCAGGATCTCGCGGACCCCAGGCGATTCTGAAGGGAGCTCCGGGACCAGAAAAGGCCCCGCGGCGACTTCCTCCAGCCGGCTGAACAGGTCTTCTGGCTCAGCGAACAGTTTCCCGAGGCGATGAGCAAAGACCACGATCTCGGCCCACTCATAGAAATCAGGCGTGTTCCAGAAGCCGGCGATTCGCTGGAGGAGTTCGGGCTTCTCGCGGAGCAACCGCTGCGCCCACGCCTGCCTTGGTTCAATTGGCCCGGCCAACGCCCGCACGGCGATGTAGAGAGAGAAGGTAAGTTCGACGATCGGGGAGGCGACGATGCGGATGCGCGGGACCAAGGAATCGGAGCCTAATTCTGCTGGCATCGGAGATTAACTATACACCTAAAGCAAGGCGCGCGAGTGCGGCCCTCGGGCCGCGGCCGGATCGCGAGGTACCTTAGAACCGCGGATAGCTGCCGAAGACCTTCAGTTCCGCGCAGAGCGGCGCCACTTCAGCCAGGACGGCTTTCATCTGAGGGTCATCGACGTGTCCTTCAAAGTCGATGAGGAACACGTATTCACCGAAGGTGGCCTTGGTGGGCCTGCTTTCGATCTTTGTGCAGTTGATATTGGCTGCCGCGAAGGCGTTGAGCACTCCCGCAAGGGAGCCCGGCCGGTCTTCGGCGAACGTGAAGGCGATCGATGTGCGGTCGCGGCCGGTGGACGGCTGTTTCCCGCGGCCAAGGACCAGGAAGCGCGTGACGTTGTTGGCGGAATCGCCGATCCCCGTAGCGAGCACTTCCGCGCCGTAGAGGTCGGCAGCGCGGCGGGTGGAGATGGCCGCTGCGTCACCATCGCGCCGCATCGCAAGTGCGACCGCCTCCGACGTTGAAAGTGCGGCTTCGACCTGGGCGTTGGGGAAGGAGCGTTCGATGAATCGGCGGCATTGGCCGAGGGCCTGCGTATGCGAGTAGATGACCTTCACATTTTCGGCGAGAGTACCGGGCTTCACGATCAGGTTGTGCTCGATCGGCAGGACGAGTTCCGCCTGGATCTCAAGAGTTGTCTCGTGAATAAGGATGTCCAGCGTCTCCGCCACGGACCCGTTGATCGCGTTTTCGATAGCGACCACGCCCAGTTCCGCGAGGCCGGATTCGACTGCCGATGCGACCGCCGCGTGCGAAGGAAACGGGATCAGTTCTGCTCCGGGCGCGAATCGGCGCGCCGCCTCTTCACCGAACGTACCGGGTGGCCCCATGTAGGCCAGGCGCGTGGCGCGGTGCTCGCTGGAAGCGGTCATCCCCGAACGCTCCCGGCCGTCCGTGAAGAGGTTGCCTTCGCCACGGTCCTAGGTGTCCAGTCCGTGGGTGGAGCCGATGAGGATTTCGCGGAGTAGCGGCAGGCTTTCGTTCCGCGTGACGACCACCAGTGCGTCGCCTGCGTTCAAACGAGTGTCTCCACTGGGCATGCGGGGGACGCCGCCGGGGTCGACGATCAGAGAGATCATGGACTCGGCGGGCAGCAGTACTTCTCGCACCGAGCGGCCGACGACGGGCGACGTGTCCGGGATCCGTATTTCAATGAGTTCCAACCCGCTATGCAGCTGGAGCAGTGGAATAATCTCGTGAGTGGGCAGTTCCTGTTCGATCTGGGCAAGGACAGCCTGGGTGGCTGAGATTGTGGTCTCGATACCACGCTTCTTGAAGAGCTCTTCGTTCTTCGGGTTGTTGATGCGCGCGATTGTGCGGACCACTCCCCGGCGGCGCGCAATTTCGCAGATCACCAGGTTGTCTTCGTCGTCACCAGTCACCGCGCAGATCAGGTCCGCCCGGGCAACCCCGGCCAGGTCGAGCGTGGTCGCTTCGCAACTGTCGCCCTGGACGATGTTGCTGCTCAGTTCCTCGGCGATCTGGCCCGCACGGCCGGGGTCGCGTTCGATGACGAGCACTTCGTGGTTGGCGTTCAGCAGTTCCTGGGCGAGGTAGAAACCGACTTTCCCACCGCCGCAAACGAGGATATACACGCTACTTCGCCTCCTGCTGGCCGAGCAGCATTTCGAACATGATCTGTGCGCCGAACTTGGTCGGGCTGAAGGTCTCCAGCCCAAGCTCGTGGAAGATCTCCTCACGCACGGGATCGTAGGTGCGGCAGATGACGCGCTTGACGTGGTAGACCTCGCGCGCCATCTGGCTTGCAAAGTAGTTGCGGTTGTCGCCCTGGGTGACCGCCATAAAGGCATCCGCGTGTTCGATCCCGATCTTCTCGAGCGCCGGGCCGTCCATGCCGTTGCCGATTTCGCGCCGTCCGCGGAAGGACTCAGGCAGCCGGCGAAAGGCGGCAGGATTCGTATCCAGGACGGTTACCTGGTGGCCAGCGGCATCCAGCATAGTGGCAACGCGGGATCCGACGCGGCCACAGCCCATGATAATAACGTTCATTGAGGCTTCCTCATTGAAGATGCGCCGGATTGAGCCCGGCCATCCCCTGGCGGACGACCCAAACCTGGCAGGTCGCGTGTTTGAGAACGTAATCCACGGTGCGGCCGAGTTCAGGCGAACCCGTGGGCCGCTCGTACGGTTGGCCAATGATGATTGCGTCTACCTGCCGTTCGCTGGCTTCGTCGACGATCGCCTGGCCCGCATCGCGCGCCTGGAGCAGTTCGCCGGTGAGTTGGACGCTCTGCTCATCCGCAATCTCTTCGGCCCGGCGAATAACCTGCTCACCCCGTCGCGCCTCGCTCTCCAGTTCGGCGTTGAGAGGGAGCGAGCGAAGGACTTCGATGACGTGCACGGCGTAGACGCGGCCTTTGCGCGGTTTCACCAGGTTGCAGGCGATCGTCACCGCTTCGAGGCTGGCGGGCGAGTTCGAAAGGGCGACCAGGACGTTTTGCGGATTAGGCATGGGCGCGGCGTGGCACCTCTACTCGAATCTGGGTGTAGTGGTCAAGGATGTCACTTGTGATCGTCCTGCGCGAACCAGAGCCGAACTGCTCCGTTTAGCACCAGGACCACGCCAATCGCCACGCCGATGCTGAACGCCGTCGACTGGATCAGCATGAAGAGAATGAGCGCGATGCCGAGAACAATTGAAACGACGGAGAAGATGTAGTTGAGCGTTCGCATATGAGGGCGCCGGCGGGATCTTTCGGAGCGCAAGGTCGGCTCGAGCCATGCTACCCCGAGGCAATCGAACAGGGAACGACGGACCAGACTGGACCCGGACGCTGTCTTTTGGTTACACCCCGGGCGGTGCCTCCGTCCAACAGCCAGCCTTCGAGGTCCGCGAGTCGAGTCGCGCTATGCAGCGGGGGTCGGCGGGGTCGCCTTGCGGGTCGAGTGGCGATAGACCAGGAGCACGACGCCCACCGGCAGGGCCAGCCAGATGAGCGCCACCCCGGCGTAGATCGCGAAGGCAGCAACGTAGCCGGCCGTCGCCACCGACTGTTCCCAGGCGGTCGCGAACACATGGCGCAGGCTCGTCGAATCTCCCGTTCCCGCCGCCGCGATGGGGAAGGGCGCCATTGCGACGTCGATTGTGGTGAAGTCGACGAGCTGGTCGAGCACCTTCAGTCGTCCCTGGATCTGTTCGATCTGGCCGCGGACGGTGTCGAGCCGATCTTGCAATTGGAGGATCTCGGGGATCGTCTTGGCCTGATCGAGCAGCTTCAGATACTGCCCTTCGGTCCTTTCGAGATTCCGTAGCCGACTCTGCAGGTCGGTGTACTGCTCGGTAACTTCGCTCGATTTCGAGCCTTCGGACTGGACTTTCGCGCCATCGATGGTGCGCAGGGCGGTGAGTGTCGCCTCGTACTGAGCCGCTGGGATGCGCAGCGTGATGCTGGCGGTACGCTGAGGAGCGTCCTTGTTCTCAGTGACATTGATGAACGAAGACTTTTCGACGTAGCCGCCGGCGGCTCGCGCGAGGCGACTTGCCTCCGCGAAGGCAACGGGTACGTCCTTCACGTTGAGTGACATCGTGGCGCTGATGATCACTTTGCGGGCGAAGTCGGTGGTGGAAGCGGGGAGACCACCGGAGCCGCCTGTGTTGGCGCCTTGCTCGGTGCTCAACGGCTTTTCGCCCGGCGACGAAGCAGGCGCCCCGGAGACGCCTTCGCTGCTGAGGGTCTGGTGGCCCGAACCCGGCGTTGCCCCGGCCACCGTGTCTGACGCTCTGGAGGCGGTTGAAGACTCCCCGTTGTCCGGGCCGCAAGCTGCGAAGGCGGCAGCGGCGACAGCTGTGGCGAGAATGACTGAGATCGCTTTTCGGCTGGCGGGCATCTGGCGTACCTCCACGGCGGCCGTTCTTGGCCGTCCTGGAGGTAAAACGTGGCCCGCCCTCCGTTTGTTCCCACGTCGAGAATCTCGTCGACTCCGAACTTTGGAGAGATGGAGACGCCCCGGCCAAGAGGCCGGGGCGTCCCTGTAGAGGGCGAAGTGGGTGGTTAGTTCTGCGAGTTCGGCACCTGTTCGGCGTGCTCATCAATGACCCCGTTCGTGGTGATCTTGATAGAGCGCGCCCGTGCTTCAGGCTTCTTTGGCAGCGTCAGCGTAAGGACGCCGTTTTCGAACTTCGCCTGGGCGTGCTCCGCGTCCACGGTCGGTGGCAGGCGGAGGGTGCGTTGGAAGTTTCCGAACCGAAGCTCCCGGCGAAGGTAGTTGTCTTCGCTGGTCTCTTCTTCCTGCTGGAATTCTCCCTTGATCGAAAGGACGTCGTCTTCGACCGAGATGTCCACGTTTGCCGGGTCGATGCCAGGGACAGCGGCTTTGACGACGAACTGGTCGCCCGTCTCAATGACGTCGAGGGCAAGGCTTGATGGCCCGAGGTCTTCCCCGTTGCGGAACGGGAGGCGCCCGCGGCCCTGATCAAAGAATCGATCCATGAGGTTGCGCATGGTGTTGAATTCGGAGGTTGGGTCCCAACGGGAAACGGTGGTAGGCACGATGGCAACTCCTGAGTTTGTGATACCTCAAGGTTACCACTTTCCGCTCGATGCTTCAACAACCATGATAGATTCTTTATCAACCTTTACCGAGCGTTAGTTGTGAGAGCGCCGCACAATCGTTAGACTTGAGGGTATGGCGAAGAACTTCTACGAGTCCCTCGGCGTGGCGCGCGGAGTAACTGAGAAAGAGCTCCGCAGCGCCTACCGCAAGCTGGCGCGCAAACACCACCCGGACGTGAATCCCAACGACAAGGCGTCGGAGGCTCGATTCAAAGAGATCAACAACGCCTACGAAGTGCTTTCCGATGCCGACAAGCGGAAGAAGTACGACAAGTACGGCGACCGCTGGGAGATGGCGGACCAGCTAGAAGAGCAGCAGAAGCGCCAATCGGCAGGCTCTTGGGCGCGCGGCGGCGGGCCACAGGTAGATGCCAACGGCGATTTCGGCTCGATCTTCGACAACATCTTCCGGCGCGAGCGTGGTGGGCCGCGTGCCCAGCCCGCCAATCGGCGAGGACAGGACATCGAAACGCCTGTTGACGTCTCACTTGAAGAAGCGTTTCGTGGCACCGCCCGTGTCCTCACTCTTCAAGCTTCGGAAGCCTGTCGGGTCTGTGGCGGCACGGGGGAGGTCGCCGGGGCGGTCTGTCACAACTGCGAGGGCATGGGCCAGCTCGTGAAGCCCAAGCGACTCGAGGTGAAAGTCCCGACGGGCGTCAAGACTGGTTCCCGCGTTCGCGTTGCCGGCGATGGCCGCCAGGGCAGCGGCGCAGGCCCAAGTGGCGACCTCTATCTCGTCGTCACCGTCCTCCCCCATGCACGCTTCGAGCGGAAGGGCGATGACCTCTCAACAGAGGTCGCCGTGCCCTACCTGGTCTGCATCCTGGGCGGAGAAGTAGCCGTCAGCACCATGGAGCGGGCGGTCGCGCTGCGCATCCCGGAACTCACCCAGAACGGCCGGCAGATTCGCCTCGCGGGCAAGGGCATGCCCGTCCTCGGCGGACCCGGCCGCGGCGATCTCTATGTGCGGGTCAAGGTCCAAATGCCCGAACAATTGACCGCCGACGAGAGAGCACACCTGGAAGCACTGCGAGCCTCGCAGCCGCAACCGGTCCACCAGCAGTAAGGAGGGTGAGGCCCGATGGCACGAAACGGACCACTGAACGATTCGAACGGCGTGGGTGATGACGAGCCGTGTTACGTAATCTCCATCGCGGCGCGTTTGGTTGGCGTTCACCAGCAGACCCTCCGCTATTACGAGAAGGCCGGTCTCTTAGAACCAAAGCGGACGGTCGGCAACATC
>JBDTVB010000082.1:0-7439 GCA_040007415.1 Anaerolineaceae bacterium | reverse complement strand
ACGTGATTTCTGGCAACAGCGAGCACGCTATCTTCATCGCGAACTCGACCGGCGGGACGATCATCGAAGGAAACCGGATCGGCACCGCGCCCGATGGGCTGTCTGCCCGTCCTAACGGCTCGTTGCCCCTCACTCCTGCAGTTACCATCACCAACTCATCCAACGTTGGGATTGGCGGCACCGGCGGCGTTACACCGGGCGGAGCCTGCACGGGAGACTGCAACTTAATCAGTGGCAACGCCTACAAGGGCATCGAATGGCTCGGAAGCGGGACGGGTAACGTCATCCTGAACAACGCCATTGGCACGAACCTCACTGGCATGGCCGCCCTCGGGAACGGCGGAGACGGCGTGACGTCGCAGACGAACAACCTCCTCATCGATCGCAACCTGCTCTCGGGGAATGGCGGCCAGGGCATCTCCTCCGGCTCCTCCAGCACGTTCCTGATCATCCGCGGAAATAAGATCGGCACGGATACGACGGGCGCAAATGCTCTCTTGAACTTTGAGGGCATCAAAATCACAAATGGTTCTGGCGCCGTCATCGGCGGAACACTGCCGGGCGATGGCAACGTTATCAGCGGCAACAGCGGCGTTGGCATCCACCTGGTTGGCGCGACTAACACGACAATCCAGGGGAACAAGATCGGTGCTAACGTCGCCGGCGCGGCCGCCAATGGCGGTAGTGGCATTTGGCTTGAACAGCCCACTGCGAACACGCAGATCGGCGGTTTCGGGGCAGCTGCGCGGAACGTCATCTCCGGCAACGGCGGGAGCGGTGTGCTTGTCAGCGGGGCTACGAACACCGGCCTCTCCATCCAGGGAAACTACATCGGACTGGGCGCCGACGGCGCTACTGTCATCGCGAACGCGGCCAGCGGCGTCGCAATCACCGACGCTCCCAATGTCGTGATTGGTGGCCCGACGGTGGGCTGGGGAAACGTCATCTCCGGCAACGGCGCCAGCGGGATCGGTGTGATCGGCGCGCCCGGCACGTCGATCCAGTTCAACTTCATCGGAACGGACGCCACGGGTCTCCTGGACCGGGGCAACGCGGGCGCCGGAGTCAGCTTCGCTAGTGGTGCGGCCAACAGCACCGTCTCGGACAACGTCATCTCCGGCAACGAAGGCCAGGGCATCGCCTTCGTCAACGCCGCCAGTACGCATCTCGTGCGGCGTAACCAGATTGGTCAGGGGGCCGATGGTGCTGCGCCCGTAGGGAATACTGGGGACGGCGTCTCGGTCAACGGCACTGCGAACGTTTCGGTCGGCGGTGCCAGCGCAGGCAACGCCATCACCAACAACGTCGGCAATGGCGTCAGTTCGGCCGGCGCTTCGGGCCATCTCGTCATCATCGAGAACAGCATCTCCAACAACGCGACGGGCGGCATCACACATACGGCTCCCGCAATCGTGGCGCCGCTGCTCTCTTCCGCGATCGCCGGGTCGGGCGCTATCACGGGGACATTCACCACCGCTCCGGTCATCGCGAACACGACATTCCGGGTGCACTACTACGCGAACCTGACCTGCACCGGTGCGCAGGGGCGCACCTACCTCGGCTCGCGCGACGTGACGACTGATGGCAACGGCGTGGCCTCGGTGGACTTGGTCCTCAACGCCACGCTGGACCAGGGCGAAGGCGTCACCGCCACCGTTACAGACGTGAACAATGTGGTCCCGCTCCTGGCGGGTACTTCCACGTTCTCGAACTGCGTGGCGGCGACCGGGCAGTCGGTTCTCACGACAACCGCCGGCTTCACGACGACGACGCCAAGCGTCCCCTCGGCGGCTTACGCGGTTCCGATTTCGAGCATCCCGGTGCTGGCGCTGACGAGCCTGCCTCGGCTCATCGTCTCGGCACCGCTGGACAGCGTCCGGATCAAGGGAACGCCACTCGACTCTGTGCCGCTGGATTCGGTGCCTCTCGACAGTGTGACCATTAACGGGGTCCCGTTGGACTCTGTGCCGCTCGATTCGGTGCCACTCGATAGCGTACCGCTCGATTCCGTACCCCTCGACTCGGTGAGTTGGGCAAACTACCTCGTGGGCACGCCACTCGAAGGGCTCCCCACAAACAACCTGACGCTCGCCGACTTGAAGGAATGGGCGCCAGACCGCTTCCACTCCCTGACGCTCGCGAACGTGAGCCTCGTGGGAACCCTGTTGAAGAACGCGAGCGTCGGGGCGCTGGCACTTGGTTCGGTGCCCCTGGATTCGGTCGGGCAGCCCCCGCTCGCGCCCCTGCCGAACGGGGTCACGATTTGCAGTCTGATCAGCTGTGCGCTCGGACGGACGCTCCTCTCTGCGGAGATCAATCGATCGCCGCTGGACAGCGTGCCGTTGGACAGCGTGCCGCTCGATTCCGTGCCACTCGATTCGGTTCCGTTGGATTCGGTGCCCATCGACAGTCTGCCCGTGAAAGCGGCGGCGATCGGCGCCTTGCCGCTCGACAGCGTGCCGCTCGACAGCGTGCCGCTTGATTCGGTAAGCATCGGCGATGCGATACGCGTAAACCGCGGGCTGGCGAGCACTCCGCTCGATTCCGTCCCGCTCGATTCGGTCCCGCTCGACAGCGTACGGCTGCGACTCAGCGGACTCACCCTCTGCGAGTACCTCTCCCTCCACGGCATCGGCTGTGGCGGGCTCGGGGTCAGCGGTTCGAGCACGATCTTGCAGCTTGTGCTTGCGATGGAGCGCTACGGCATCGATCCAGCCAGTAGCCCGCTCGATTCCGTGCCATTGGACTCGGTGCCTCTCGACTCTGTGCCGACTGGGGAGCGCACGCTAGCCTACTTCTTCAGCGGAGGAACCATTGGCGGCGTACAGCACCGGGGCGGCAGCTTCGGGGGCATCACGCTCGGGCAGTTGCTCGTTGCGCTGCTCGATAAGTCGGACTATCCGTGGGAGAAGCTCCCGCTCGATGAGCTCGGCGTGACGCGATTCGCGTTTTCCGGTACGCCGGTGGAGTTCGCCCTGAACTTCACGATCACGGGGGGCACACCCGGCTTCATCACCGACATCACGGTGGACTTGCCTGCGCAGTTCTCCCATATGGCAAGCAGCCCGGCGTTCGCGGGCAGCCCTTCGTTGACGACCACGATCCCGGCGATAGGCGTCAATCCCCCGCAAACGCTCCCTGCGGTTCCGCTCCCCGCGCCATCGGTTACCGGCAACCAGCTCCACTGGTCGCTCGCCGGCATCACAAACGATACCCAGAACGTGCTGAGCTTCAGGGCGAACCCTGGGCTGATCCCCGCAATTACCTCGACCATGGCGACGGTTTCGGTGGGAACCCAGGCGACGGCTACGGCGCCCATCGTGGTGACCGTCACCGAAGTGGGCGAACCGGGAAACAGCGACCCGCTCTCCGCCCTGCTCACCACGATGCAGCCGGATACGCTCTACCTGACGCAGATCAGCAGCGCAACCGATATCGACTACTTCAAAGTGCCGGCCCCGGCGAACCCCGGTTCCCGCATTGGCATCTTCCTCAGCCACCTGGGGAGTGACGCGGACATGTTCGTATACGGCCCCGTGATCGCAAACATCGCAGCGAATCCGCGGGACATTCCGCTGCAGAGCGACCCGCTCACAGACGAAGGGGCCGGTGGCGTGGCGGCGGAACAACAGCTTGCCCCGCAGGCGCCAACGTCAACTGCCATCGCCAGCCTCGCCCTGCGGGGAGCATCGGTGAATCGTGGCAGCGGCGAGGAGGCGGTAGAAACGCTTTCCGGGAGTCCTGCCGACACCTACACGATTCGCGTGGCAGGGTACAACGGCGCTTCGAGCCAGCAACCGTACGTGTTGCGGGTGAAGGTAACGCCTCCGCCCGCCACGCCGGTTTGCTCGCCCCGGTTCTTCAAGTACACCGGGCAGGGCGTTGCCGCTGCGCCGGCCGCACCGTCGGCAGGCGTCAACACCCTGTTTATCGTCGATTGGAAGCGGCTTGGTGATGCCTACGGCTCAACCGCGGCCGCCGATGTGCAGGCCTCGCTCAACGCCCTCGTGGCGGCGAACATCCCGCACGCCCGCGCTGCCGTGGTGCCGATCGATTCGCTGCCCGGGATGAACACGTTGTTTGGCACGTACGACGCTAACCCCTGCAACCCGGAAGGCGCGAACGGTGTTGTGAAACTGATCACAACGACGATCGCAAGCTGGCGCGCGCTGAACCCGGCGTTGGACAACATCGTGATCCTCGGCTCGGACGAACTCATCCCAATGGCGCGGGTGCCCGATGTGACGCGGCTTTCGAACGAACGCGATTACGCTGGCACTTTCGCGGATCGACAGGGTGCGGTCTGGGCCTCCCTGCTCTCCGGAGACATCCTCACCGACGATCCGTACGGCGATTTCGATCCGATCCCCTGGCTGAACCGCTACCTCTACGTGCCAGATGCTTCCGTCGGTCGCCTCGTCGAAACGCCAACGCAGATCAAGGCCGCGCTGGATCTCTTTGTTATTCGCGGCGGCTTCATCGACCCGAACTCTGGGCTGAGCACCGGCTACGACTTCCTCAGCGACGGCGCGGACGCCATTCGGGTGGCACTGGAGGGCCAGCCCTGGGCTCAGGGTGGGGTAGTCACTACGCTCATCAACGAGACGTGGACAGCAGCAGGTCTGGACACTCTCCTGTTGCCAGGTACTCCGCCGGGGGTGATTTCGCTAAACTCCCACTTCAACCACTACCAGGCATTGCCGGCCGACCAGAACGCCGTCACCCAAACGGCGGCTGCCCGGCTCGCCAACACGCCGCCAGATCCGAATCTGCTCTTCAACAGTGACCGGCTCATTGGCGCCAACGATCTGAAGTTGCAGGCCAGGATCATCTTCTCGATGGGCTGCCATGCTGGCCTGAGCATCATCCAGGCGCTGTTCGATGGCGATGGGGACGACCCCGGGCGCGACCTGCCGGACGTGGCCGTCCCGCGGGCGAAGGACTGGCCCGAGGTCTTTGCTCGCCAGGGCGCGATCTTCATCGGAAACACGGGCTATGGGTACGGCGATACCGCGTCGGTCGCGCTCTCCGAGAGGCTCATGCTGGGCTTCGCCAAAAACCTGAACGGCAGGGTAACGCTGGGCGGAGCGCTCTGGCGCGCCAAGCAAACCTATTTCAGCCAACTCGGACTCTACGGCGTGTACGACGAGAAGGTCCTGATGGAGGCGACGTTCTACGGGCTCCCGATGTATCGTCTCGGTCCGACCCCGGCGCCAGGCGTCGTACCTCCGCCACTCTTGGGGCCGACACCGCCGCAGCAACTGCCTGCGCCCGTCGCGGAGCCTCTGTCGTCGCTGCTTGCGGTGGCAGTCAACATCGCTCCAGCGTTCTTGATATCCGACCCGAACCCTGCTGGCTTATACATGGTGGCGACGGGAGGGTCGACCTACACGCCGGACGCCGGAGCGCCCAGCGCTGCCGAGGGCGGCACGCAGGTGACGCACTACCGGCCGATTGAGCCGCGTCTCTCGTTCGACGTCACACAGGCCAATGCACTCGCGCACGGCGTGCTCATCACCTCGCTCACCTCGCAGGACGTCCCCAGCTTCAACCCCGTGTTCTCAGTACCGGTGATCGATATGGCCGCCGGTTCACCGGAGCCCCAATTCGAATCTGCGGCGTTCCCATCGAGCTTCCAGAACGTGACGACCTATACAGCAGGTGATGGCGCCCGGACCGACGGTTTGCGCCAGAACGCAGTCATCATCCCCGGGCAGTACTTGGCCGATACGTCTGGGCCGGGCACACAGCGAAACTTCACCTCTCTCGGCACCCTCGTCTACTACGCACCCAACGCCGGAACCGACTTCTTCTCCCCGGTGTTCTCGCGGACGGAGGCGTTACTGGTGAATGGCCAGGTTTCGATCTCGGTCGATGTGAAGGATGACGTGCCCGGGCCCGCAGGCGCTGGGGCCGGCACGGTGCGCCGCGTCCTTGCGCTCGTGTACAACGGGTCCCCGAACTGGTTGCCGGTGGAACTGCACAGCGAGGGCGGGACGCGCTGGTCAGCCGTCGCCGCCGTGACCGGTTCCAACATTCAGTACTTCGTCCAGGCCGTTGATGCCAGCGGCAACGTCTCGACGTCAATTAACAAAGGCCCCAACTTCCCGGCTCCCGCTCCGTTGCCACCGGTGAGTTCTGGGGTAGCCCTCACGCTCCATGGCACGCCGTTCGGAGACACCTATGTGTCTGACGTCCGGGTCCTCGTCGGTGGTGGGTCAACCTACTGGTACTCCGTGGACGGCGCCCCCTTCTTGGCGGTCGGTGGGAGCATGGAGTTCACGGTCACCGGGACAGGCCCACACAACGTCCAGGTGCAAGGAGCAGATGGGACCACGGCGAGCCGCCAGTTCGTGATCGCCCCAACGGCGCCGTCCATCACCTTGGTGGCGCCGAAAGATGGCGCCTACTACGCCATCGGGCAGCAGAAAAAGGCGAGTTACACCTGCGGAGGCGGCCTCCAGATCACGAGCTGTGCCGGGACCGTCGCCAGCGCTAACCGCATCAACACGGCGACCGCGGGTGACAAGACGTTCGTGGTGAACGCGACCGACATCGTGGGGAGGTCAGTCCAACTCACTGTGGTGTACCACGTCATGGACGCCTGCTTGATCCCGCCGACGATCACCGGGACGTCCGGAAACGATACGCTCAACGGCACTCCCGGTGACGATGTCATCTTCGGCAACGGCGGGAACGACAAAGTCAACGGCAACGGCGGCGACGATATCATCTGCGCCGGTTCCGGCAACGACCAGATCACGACCGGCGCTGGCGACGACTTCATCGTTGCTGGTGGCGGCAATAACAAAGTGGTTGCCGGAGGAGGCGACAACGTCGTCTCTACCGGCAACGGCAACGACTCCATCACCGCAGGAGCCGGGAATGACCTGGTCACCTCAGGCGATGGAAACAACTCCATCATCGCGGGCGATGGCGACAACGTCGTCACCTCCGGTGCGGGGAACGATCTCATCACGACCGGCAGCGGGAACGACACCATCAGTGCTGGCGACGGCAACAACGACACTGCCGTCGGCGATGGCAACAACACCGTGACCGCCGGTGGCGGCAACGATCAGGTTACGACCGGCTCCGGCAACGACACGATCAATGCTGGTGGCGGCAATAACAAAATCTCCGCAGGGGGTGGGAACGACACGGTCGCGACAGGCCCGGGGAACGACAAGATTGACGGCGGACCTGGGAACGACAGCTGTCAACCGGGCGCGGGTCAAAACTCGCTTACGGCGTGCGAATGAGGCTTCGCCAGGTTCCAACCGCGACGAAGGTGTCCCTCACCAGCGTCGCGGTTGGCGTCTGGATGCCGTGCCGAAAACGTTGGCGTTCGGTCTTAGTGGCACGACGCAGTAGCCAGCTGTTCTCTGGACCGGAGAAATCGATCTGATTGCGAGTGGGGGACGACCAGGTGAGTCAAC
>JBDTVB010000081.1:0-7470 GCA_040007415.1 Anaerolineaceae bacterium | reverse complement strand
CCGGCGACGTACCGGGGGAGTATGCACGAGGGTATCGGGGCGCTCGGAGTGCCGGTGCTCTTCCTCGTTGGTCAATACGACCTGATCACGTCACCGACCATGATCCGTGAAGCCCAAGGGCTGATCCCGGGTGCGGAGTTCCACGAGATCAAAGGTGCGGGCCACTCGGCCTATTTCGAACGCGCGGATGAATGGAACGCGGTTGTCGGCGCCTTTCTCTCTTCGGGAAATACGGCGAAGCCCTGACCGGAAGTTGCCATCCGGTGAACCGCCAGGTTATCGTCTACCTCTTATGGCGCTTCTACTTCGCTGGTGGCAGTCGTTACTGCAGGCCCTCTCGTTGGGCGGCGGGAACCGGGACGACGGCTGGGTCGAACCTGGAAACGACATCACGCGGGCGATACTCTCAGGCACGATTGGCGGTCTGCCGACGTTCCTGATCGACGGCGCCGAACTGCCAGCGGCTGCTGTCGCTGAGGACCCGCGGCCCGCAGAATCGGACGAGTCGCTCGTTGCCGAACGACGGGACGTGCCCGAGGAAGTGCCAGCCCCCGCCGAGCACCAGCGCGGGGCGCCTGCCACACGCACGCGCAAGCGCCGCGGCCACCGCGCAGCGTAGCGGTTCGGTATACTCAAGGCATGGCGATTTACGAGTACTACTGTCCCACCTGCCGCGAGAAGTTCGAAGAGCGCAAGCCAATGTCCCAGGCAGCCACCGCAACGAAGTGCGCCCGTGGGCATGAGGCCGACCGCACGCTATCCGCGTTCGCGATGGCGCGGACTGGCGCCGACGAGGACTTTGAGATGCCTTCGGGTGGTGGCGGATGCTGCGGCGGTGGCGGCGGGTGCGCCTGCTCGAACTGATCTAGACAGGGGCTGATTCGTCCCCGGCCTGGTGCAACCGGGCGGAATCGCGTCCGCCGCCGCGTAGGCGTTCACGGGTGGTAAGCAGGTAGGCGAGGGCGCACCCAACGATGAGCACAGCTTCAACGAGTGTCAGTCCACCAATGATGTAGGTCGATTCCTGCCAGAACTTCTCGGGGAACATCTGGATGAGGCGATCCCGCGATGGATCGAGGCGCCAGAGGTCGTTGTTGAAGGCCAGTTGATGGAACTTGGTCCAAGCGGCATCGAAACCGGTGATGGCGAACACGCCCACGAAGGCCAAGCTGAGGACGCCGACCCCCACACCAGCAAGAGCCTGGGCGGCGAGCGTACGCAAAGACTTCTCCCGGGCCCACAGGTAGACGCAGCTAACGTAGGTGATGATGAGCGCCAGCGAGAATTCGTTCAGCCGGTACACGAGCTGCATGAGCGTCTTCACGTCCTTCATGTGGGCGATCTCACGGTCGTTGTAGAGTGGCGCCTGCTGACCGTCAATCTGAACCGTGGTGGTGAGGAGCGGGGCGTCGTTTTCGAAGTAGCGGGCGAGCTCATCCGCCGCGCGGTCCAGTTCAGAGAGCGAGACCCCGGTGACGGCGGCGGCGTTGTTCTCCCGGAATCCGCGTTCGTAGAAGCGCGTCTCGCTGGCAAAGAAGCGGACGTTCGAAGTCACTAAGAAGACCGGGATGGCGATGATGAACGCGACGGCGCCCAACCTGGAGAGGAGTGTCATTGGCGTTGTCTGCCGTCCTCCTTGCCGGATCTGCATGGTTGACCCGGTTCGCGCCGGCGTCAAACCGGAAGCGGCGGCCGCCGTTCGTGGCGGCGGTCAGTGTCTGCTAAACTCGCTTCATCTGCCGGGCCCGACACCCGGGCCATTTCCCGCATCACCACGGTAGTCTGGAGACACGAACGTGACCGTTCAGCAGCGCAACGCGCCCGCACTCGACTTCATCTTCCACCCAAAATCGATCGCCATCGCTGGCGTTTCTGCGAAAGAAACACAGGCGTTCGGAGGCGGGGGTTTCGTTTCTTCGCTCCAAGAGATCGGCTTTCGCGGACCGATCTACCTGATCCACCCGACCGCCCCTGCGATCCGCGGGTTGAAGTGCTACCCCTCCCTGCGCGACATTCCGGACGAAGTGGACTACCTGATCTCCTCCGTCAACGCGCGGCATGTGCCTCAACTGTTGGAGGATGCAATCGCCAAAGGCGTGCGAGTATTGCACCTGTTTACAGCGGGGTTTGGCGAAACTGGAGACGTTGAACGCGCGAAGATGGAGCAGGCCGTCGTTGCGCGGGCACACGAGGCCGGGATCCGGATGATCGGGCCGAACTGCATGGGGCTGTATGTACCTGAGGCGCGGCTGGCGATGATGGGCGGTCAGATCCCGGAAGCGGGACCTGTCGGTATGGTTTCCCAGTCCGGGATGAATGCCGGCGAGTTTGTGCGCTACGCAATCCCACGGGGCATTCGCTGTTCGAAGGTAATCAGCTTCGGCAATGGTGCCGATCTCAAGGCGGCCGACTTCATCGACTACCTCGCAGATGACCCGGAGACAGAGATCATCGTGGCCTATCTGGAAGGGATCCAGGATGGGCCGCGACTTGCGAAGGCGATCCGTCGCGCGGGCAAGGCAAAGCCGATGGCAATCCTGAAGAGTGGCCGCACCGAGGCCGGTTCGCGGGCTGCGAGTTCGCACACCGCATCACTGGCAGGGTCATTGCAGGTGTTTGACGGGCTCTGCCGACAGGCTGGGGCATTACGCGTGGAGAGCCTTGAAGAGCTCGTGGATATCGCCGTGACTTTTCGGTTCGTGAAGCGCCTAAGCGGGCCCAACGTGGTGGTAGTCGGTGGTGGCGGCGGCGCCAGCGTCCTGGCCGCGGACGACCTCGCAGCGGTTGGGCTCGAAGTTCCGGCGCTGCTGCCGGAGACCCAGGCGGAACTCGCCAAGGTGACGCACGAGGCGGGGACGAGCGTGCGCAACCCGATCGACACAACAAGCCTCTGGGAGGACACAGGGTTCGAAGCGACGTTGATGCCGTGCGCGAAGGCCGCGAACATCGACGTCCTCCTCTATCACACGAGTTTCGGCGGTGGGCCAACGTCGCGCCAGGTGGATATCCGTCCGCGCATGGAACGCCAGGTCGCGACGCTACGGAAGGTGCAGGAGGAGAGCGGAACGCCGGTCGTGGTCGCTATCCGGCCGTCTGTTACAGGTGATGCCTTCCAACTCGCAATCGACTTCCAGGAGCTGTGCTGGAAGAACGGGCTGGCCACCTACCCAAGCATTGCGCGCGCGGGCCAGGCGCTGGCGAATTTGCTCGAATGGCAGCGGCGGCAGGGTTCTTAGCGGCGTCCAAACTGGCGTTCGATCAGATCGGTTCCGACATGGACGAGTGTCGGCCGGCCATGCGGACAGGTGCGCGGCGAGGCGGTGCGTTCGAGGTCCTCGACGAGGCGGCGCATCTCATCCAGGGCCAGCGCCATGCCGGCCCGCACGCTGCTGTGACAGGCGACTGTGGCCGCGGCTCGCTGGAACGGGTCAATGACCCGCTTTTCGCCCGCGAGCTGGTCCAGGACCTGGCGGAGGGCCGCAGTGACATCCGTATCACCGAGGCCAACGGGAATAGCCCGGACGAGATAGGCACTCTCGCCGAACGGTTCAGCCTCGAGCCCGAGAAGGGCGAGACTATCGCGGTTTTCGTCCAGGGTGGCGGCCTGCATTGGGTCCAGTTCGGCGACGAGCGGTTCGAGGAGGGGCTGAGACGGGCGCGTCCCGGACTCGGACTCGCGCCGATGGACGAGCCGGTCATAGACGACGCGTTCGTGCGCCGCATGCTGATCAATGAGGTACATACCGTCAGGCCCTTCTGCCACCACGTAGGTCCCGCCCATCTGGCCGACCACGCGGAGGAGCGGCAGGGTCTCGCGTTGGGTCCGCTCGTGGGAAGGGTGGTTGGCGCCGGAGGCGGAGAGCGCGCGGGTAAGTTCCATTCGCGCCTGAGTAGCCTGTGGCGCAAGGCGCAGACTAAGGCGTTCGCCGATCAGGCCCGACGCTTGGGCGCCCGGATGCGGCGCGGCAGCCCCAGGGGCGAGATCGCTGCTTTCTGCGGAGGCGAACCAGGAGACCACTCGCGAACCTTCCAACGCGGCGCCCACGGCATGGCGAACGACGCGACCCACGAGACGCTCATCGCGGAAGCGCACCTCGGCCTTCGCAGGATGGACGTTAACGTCGACATCGTCGTCGCCAACGGAGACCGCGAGCGCGGCGATCGGGTGGCGACCGACGGGCAACTGCGACTGGTAGGCATCGACCACTGCGAAGGTCAGCGGACGACTCTGCACCCAGCGACCGTTGACGAAGATTGAGATTGCCGCCCGATTTCCGCGATGTAGTGACGGGGGCGCGACAAGCCCGGAGACTCGGATGCCGTCTTCGTCGTGGTCGACCTGCAGCATCTGCTGTGCGGCGTCGGCACCGTAGACGGCGGCGAATGCGTGGCGCAGTCCACCGTCGCCACTCGTCGCCAGCACACGGCGTCCGTTCGAAGAGAATTGGAAAGCGATGGCAGGGTAAGCCAGCGCGTAGTGCGATGCGAGCACGGCGATCTGTCGGGACTCGCTGGCCACGGAACCGAGGAACTTGCGGCGCGCCGGGAGCCTGGCGAAGAGGTCGCGAACGGCGAAGCTGGTACCGACAGGCGCCGGACGGCCCGAACGGCGGACAACTCGCGCGTCGACGAAGACGGCAACCACGCCGACCGGCTCGGAAGCGGCGCGGCTAGTGATCTCGACGTCCGCGGCGGCGGCGATCGATGGCAATGCCTCCCCGCGAAACCCGAGGGTGTGGACGTGGCCAAGGTCACCCAGGCCGTTGATCTTGCTGGTCGCATGGCGCTCGAACGCGATTTCGATCTGTTCGGGCGGGATGCCTCGCCCATCATCGACGACGCGAATCAGCCTGATCCCGCCATCTTCGATTTCGAGGGAGATTCGCTGGCTGCCGGCGTCGATCGCATTGTCCAACAGTTCACGAACCACGGAGGCGGGACGCTCAATCACCTCGCCAGCGGCGATGCGGGCCGCCACATCAGGCGGAAGTACCCGTATCGACTTCGGGGCGCCAGCTGGAGACGGGGACGTCAAAGCGGCGCAGAGGCCGCCCGAGCGAGCGAGCGGAGCTCGTAGAGCTTCTGGATCGCTTCGATCGGGGTGATGCCGTCGATGTCCATCTTTGCGAGCGCCTCATCGGCGGGGGATGGGCCGCCGAAGAGGGCCGGCTGGCGGGCATGGCCGTTAGTCGACGAACCGCGCGGTAGCTGCAGACCACCGGGAGCAGATTCCAGTTCCGTGAGCAGGTGCTCGGCGCGCGAGACAACCGCTGAGGGAAGCCCGGCCAACCGGGCCACGTGGATGCCGTACGAGCGATCGCTGGGACCGGGGACGATGCGGTGCTCGAAAACGACATCACCACCGTCTTCACGGACCGCAACGTGGGCGTTGCGCACGCGCGGGAGCACGTCAGCAAGCGAGGTGAGCTCGTGGTAGTGCGTGGCGAAGAGCGTCCGCGCCGCAACTTCGCTGCGGTTGTGAATGAATTCGACGACCGCCCGAGCGATGGCCATGCCATCGAAAGTGCTGGTTCCACGCCCCACTTCGTCAAGAATGATCAGTGAGGCGGGCGTCGCCTGGTGGAGGATCTGGGCGGTTTCGACCATTTCGACCATGAAGGTCGATTGGCCGGCAGCAAGGTCGTCCTGGGCGCCGATACGCGTGAAGATGCGGTCGAAGAGCGGCAGTTCCGCCTCGGTGGCAGGCACGAAGGAGCCGGCCTGGGCCATCAAAGCGATGAGCGCGACCTGGCGGAGGAAGGTGGACTTACCGCTCATGTTAGGCCCGGTAAGGAGCACTACCTGGCATTGGTCGTCCAGCAGGCAATCGTTTGGCACGAATCGGCCGGCTTCGAGCGCCGCCTCAACCACCGGATGGCGACCAGCGACGATGCGAATCTGGGGGGCGTCGATGGTTGGACGAACGTAGCTGCGCTCGGACGCCACTTCGGCGAGGCCGAGGACGAGGTCGATCAGGGCCACGGCCTCGGCAACTCCCTGAAGCTGGACGAGTCCGGCAGCGAGCGTTTCGACCAGCTGAGAGAAAGCGAGGCGTTCGAGTTCCACGAGGCGGTCGCGCGCACCGACGAGGCGAGACTCGTGCTCCTTCAGTTCCTCGGTCACGTAGCGTTCGGCGCCGACGAGCGTTTGCCGACGCTGATAGTGCGCTGGCACGGCGATGTTGTTGGCTGCCGAGATCTCAATGTAGTAGCCGAACACCTTGTTGTGGCCGACCTTCAGGGAACGGATGCCAGTTCGCTCGCGCTCCAGGCGCTCAAGACCGAGGAGGAAGCCGCGAGCATCCCGTGTGAGGCCGCGCAGTGAATCGATTTCGGAACTGAATCCGGGGCGGATAACGCCGCCCTCGTCGAAGCCGGGAGGCGGGTCCTCGTCTAGCGCGGCATCGAGCGCGAGTAACGGTTCGGCGGCTGCGCTGAGGGCCGAGAGCGACTGCTTCACAAGCGGAGGTGATTCCGGCCGGGACGCGATCGCGCCAAGATCGAGGACCGCGCGAAGACCGAGACGCAGGCCGGAGAGGTCGCGGGGAGTGGCTGAGCGGGCGCCGATTTTGCCAGCGAGGCGACCGATATCAGCCATTCCACGCAGCACCGACTGGCACTGTTCGCGCTCGATGGGGTGGGAGGTGGCCCAGGTGATCGCGTCATACCGGGCTTCGAGCTGGGGGGCGTCGCGCAAAGGATGACTGAGCCAGCCACGGAGGAGGCGGCTGCCCATGGCCGAGCGGCAGCGGTCCAAGACACGGACGAGCGACGAACTGTGCCCAGCCTGGGGAAGCACGTCCAGGTTGCGAAGCGTACGTTCGTCGATCGTGAGGATGCCAGCGGCGGCGACGTGGCGCACTCGCTGGAGGGTCCCGAGCGCCGGGGCGTAGGTTTCGCGCAGGTAGGCGATCAGGTGGGCCAGGGCGGCCGCTTCCGCGGGACCGTCCACCAGCGTATCGATCGCGTGTTCGCCGAACTGGCGCGCCAGTTCTGTGCTGACTGCGAACTCGCTCAATGGCAGGCGGACGGTGAGCACCGCTTTCAACCCCGGAGGCAAGGCTTCGTCCGGTTCGAGCAGGATCTCCGAGGGTGCGCTTCGAAGCAGTTCGAGCGGAGCTTCGGTGCCTTTGACGAGCCGGATTTCGCCGGTGGTGATGTCCGAGAGCGCGACCGCGGCAACTCCTCGCCTCACCGCGAAGGCGGCGAGGTAGTTGGCAGCTCCCGCGTCGAGCGAGGCGTCCGAAGTGACGGTCCCGGCGGTCACGACGCGAACGACATCGCGAGGGACGATGCCTTTGACGTCGGCGGGGTCGGCCATCTGCTCGCAGATCGCGACGCGATGTCCCTGCGCGACGAGCTTGGCGACGTGACCGTCGATGCTGTGGTAGGGGACGCCCGCCAGAGGGACGCGCAGGTCTTTACCCATCGGCTTGGATGTGAGAGTTATGTGGAGCGCTTCGGCGATCAG
>JBDTVB010000080.1:0-7485 GCA_040007415.1 Anaerolineaceae bacterium | reverse complement strand
GGTTACCGCCAGGCGGTGGAATCGGGAGCCCTCGCGTTCTTCGGCGACAAGTACGGCAACGAAGTCCGCGTGGTTGAGATCAAAGACGCGGGGGTGAACTTCAGCGCCGAGCTCTGCGGAGGGACGCATGTCCACCACACCGGGGAGATCGGCTTCGTCCACATCTTGCGCGAATCGTCGGTTGCTGCCGGGACTCGCCGGATCGAAGCGCTGACTGGCAAGGCGGCCGAGACGCACCTGCTCGAACAACAGGACCGCCTGCTGCGCATCGCTGACCGGCTTTCGACCAGCCCGGCGGAGATCGAGGACCGCCTTGAAGGTATGCAGAGCGAGCTCGAACGGCTGCGCAAGCAGAGTGAGCAGTTGCAACGGCTCCAGGGTTCGTCGCTGGCCGACGGCTTGATCCAGGGCGCTTCGCGGATCGGTGAGGCCAATCTGATTGTGGCCACGGTGGAGGTTAGTTCGAACGAGGCGCTCAAGGAGATCGCGGATCGAGTGAGGGCAGAGCTCAAGCCGGTGCTTCTGATCCTCGGCTCCAACGTCGAGGGGCGGCCGTCGTTTGTGGTGGCGGCGAGCCCTGAACTTGTGGAGCGAGGCGTGCACGCGGGCAACCTCGTGAGCGCGATCGCAAAGGCTGCGGGTGGTGGTGGTGGCGGCCGCGCTGACCTGGCGTCCGCGGGAGCTAAGGATGAGAAACGATTGGCTGAGGCGATGGCTCTCGCACAGCAGCTTGGGACGGCGGCACTTTCGACGAGCTAACCACGATGGAGCAGCGACATGACTGACGAGCAGGAGACCGAGGATCCGGCGGATGACGACGAAGGTTCGAGTCTCGCGAGCGTCGTGCTCATCGATCGGCGGGAGGACATCGCGGCGATCTGCGGCCGGGTCGATACGGCGCCGACGTACGCCGTGGTCATCCACGCTCCCAATGGCAACCGCCAGCTTTCGACAGAACTTGGGATGCGCCGCCTCCAACGGCACGTTTCGGAGTCTGGGAAGCTGGTAGCGATCGCTACCAGTGCCGTGAACCTCGCTGGGCGAGCCCGCCTGGTTGGTATCCCGGTGGCGAGGCGGCCCCAGGAGGTGCGCTGGGACGCGGGCGGGCGGCGCGTCCTGCGGCTGTTTGGAAGGAGCCTGGCACTGCCGCCACTTGGCCGCTACACGCAGCTCTTACTGATTGCCGGCGTGGTGGCCATCGTTGGACTCCTTACCGTGACGGTCGTGCCGAGCGCGACGATTACCGTCTACCCGCCCTTTGAGACGGTCTCGGTGGTGGCGGTGGTCACCGCATCGCGAACGCAGCAGAGTATTGATGGCGCGACGCTGGACGTGCCAGCCGAGGACGTGAGCGCGAAGCAGACGACGACTCTAGCGGTGCGCACGACCGGGACGGTGACGGTAGGGGCGCTCCCGGCTACGGCCGGTGTCACCATTACAAATCCCACGTCCGCGGCGATAACCATCCCGGTCGGCACGGTGATTCTCGGCGGCCCAGAGTTTCTGCCGTTCCTGATTGACGCTCCGACGAAGGTGCCCGCTGGTGGAAGTGCCGCCGCTGCGGTGACGGCTGAGCGTCCTGGAACCGCTGGAAACCTCCCGCCGGGTGCGCTTAGCGGCTGGCTGGACGCCAAGCTTCGGACCATGACCGTCTCCAACCCGGTTGCGGCCGCGGGCGGGACGAGCGAGGAGAAGCCCGCCGTTGCCCCGGCTGATCTGGCGGCGGTGACCGCGCTGGCGAACGCCTTTGGCGCCTCCGAAACTTCCCGCCAGGCGCTGGTGGCGGCACGGCCACACGACGCCGTGTTGCTGCGAACGGCCAAGGCGACAACGGAGCTTGGGACCCCATCTGCAGCCATCGGGACGCAGGCCGATTTTCTCCTCCTTCCCGTCACGGTGAAGGTGGAAAGCCTGGCGGTTGTCGCGCCCAGGTTACGGGAGGTGGCAGCGCTCTTGCTTCGCCCCGAAACGGGTGACGGCGAATTGATTCCAGACAGCGTCACCGCCTTCGAGACGGGTGTGCGTGTTTCGGACTCCGCAGGTGGCGAAAGCCGGGCCGAATTTCGTATCCAGGGCAGCTTCGCCCGCCACGTCACGAGCCGGGGGCTGAAAGACGCCGTCAAGGGAGAGTCTAAAGACGGTGCGAAATCGACCCTCAAGAGTCGCTATGGTATTGAAGATGTAGAGGTGGAGACATCGCCCTCGTGGGCGCCGTGGCTGCCGCGGTTCGATTTCAGGATGAGCGTGAAGCTTGGAGTCCGGCCCGCGGCTAGCGACCCCTCTCCAAACCAGTCAAATGACCCAACCCCAACAGCAGGTGTCACACCAACGGCGAGTGCTCGCCCTTGATCCCGGGTCCCGGCGGACGGGCGTCGCGCTGAGCGACGAACTCGGCATGTTCGCGCACCCGCGGCCGGCGATTCAGAGCGCATCGATGCTACTGATGGTGGACGAAGTGGCGCGGCTGGTGTGGGCAGACGATGTGGGAGAGGTAGTGGTTGGTCTCCCGCTTTCACTTTCCGGCCGTGATTCGGATCAGACGATGAGCGTCCGCGAACTTGTTCGCGCGTTGCGTGAACGGCTGAACGTTCCGGTGAGCACTTGGGATGAGCGGCTTTCTTCCGTCGAAGCGGCGCGAACGGTGAAGGGCCCAGCGAAACGCAGGTCAGGGGCATTGGACTCTGAATCGGCGGCGATTGTTCTGCAGGCGGTACTGGATTCGCGGCGCCGGGGGCGAGCTTGAACACTCCCCAGGTACGGCTCGCTGCTATAGCGTTGGTTCTTTCCGTGCTGGCCATTCTCGCGGCGACGTACGCCGTGGCCCGAACGCCGCACGATGTCTTGAGCGGCAACCTGCCGACCAGTACCAGGGCCGACCAGCGCGGGGAACAGGTCGCCTATTCACTGAAGAAGGGCCGCAGCGCATCGGACATCGGCCAGGATCTGCAGAAGTTGGGCGTTATTCGATCGGGTCGACAGTTTGAACTGCTCGTCAGCCTGATGGGGCTGCAGGATAGGCTGAGCGCGGGTGACTTTGTCCTCTACAAGAATTCGTCGGCAGTCGCTCTAGTTGCAGAACTGACCGTTCCTGACGCCGTGGCGGTGATCCGCGTGACGTTCCCCGAGGGTCTGCGAGTGGAAGAGATGGCGGACGTGGCGGCGAAGGCTGGTTTCGGTACTCGCCAGCAGTTCCTCGAGGCCGTGGCTGTGGCGACGCTGCCGCCCGAGCTCGCGGCCAACCTCCCGGCGGGCGCCGGCCTCCAGGGTTACCTCTTTCCGGACACCTACATTCTTCCGACGGGTTCCACCGCGACACAGCTGGTGGCACTGATGATCAAGACGCTGGATCGGCGATTCACTCCCGAACTCCGCGCCGCTGCCCTTTCGCACGGCTTAAACACCCACCAGGCGCTGACACTTGCTTCGGTCGTCGAACGCGAGGCCGCTCGGGAGGAGGAACGCCCACTCATCGCAGCAGTCTTTTACAACCGCATCGCAGCGGGTGACCGACTTGGTGCGGATCCGACTGTCCAGTTCGCGGCGGCCTTGGACCCAAAAAGCGTGGACAAGAGCGGGTGGTGGAAGAAAGAACTGACCATCGACGACCTTGAGAACCCTTCGAAGTACAACACCCGGCTATTCGCAGGACTCCCGCCCGGGCCGATCGCCTGTCCAGGTCTGGCGTCACTCGAAGCAGTAGCGAATCCCGCCCAGACGGACTACTACTACTTCGTGGCTGACTCAAGAAAGGCAGACGGCTCCCACGTGTTCGCCGTGAGCTTCGCCGAGCACCAGCGGAACATCGCGTTGTACGGGCAATGAGCGGCCGCTGTGGGATCATCGGGCACCCGGTGGCGCATTCGCTTTCGCCGGCGTTCCAGTCCGCCGCGTTTGCGCACTGCGGACTTCAAGTCACGTATGAGCTCTGGGATACGCCGCCGAGTGCGCTGGAAGCGCGGCTCGCCGCACTTCGCGGTGCGGATGTGCTCGGGGCGAACGTCACGATTCCGCACAAAGAGGCGGTCTTCCCGTTGTTGGATGAACTAGGTGGGCAGAGCGCGCGCGTCGGCGCCGTGAACACCATCGTCAACCGCGAGGGGCGGCTGTTCGGATTCAACACTGATGGCCCCGGCTTTGTGGCCGCGCTGCGCAACGAGGCGCAGTTCGAGCCGGAGGGCCGTTCGATCATGCTACTTGGGGCCGGTGGGGCTGCGCGGGGGATTGCGTTCGCGCTGGCGGAGGCGCGGGCAGAGCGCGTCGCCATCTCGAACCGCGACCAGTCTCGCGCGGAACGATTGGCGAACGCCGTCCTCGCCTCGGGTTTTCGGAGCATCAAGGCCGTTGCGCCGGGTGCCTCACTTGAGGGGTACGATGCTGTGGTGAATTGTACGTCGATCGGGATGCACGGGGGCCCGGCGCCATTTGCGGCACCGTTCAACGTCTCCGCTGCGACTCCCGGCACCCTCGTTGTAGACATCGTCTACGCGCCCCAGGAGACGCCTCTTCTATCGTCCGCCAGGGCTCGCGGTCTGCCGACGCTCGGCGGGCTGCCCATGTTGGTCTACCAGGGCGCCCTCGCCTTCGAGCTGTGGACCGGGCTGGCCGCCCCGGTGGACGTGATGTTCGATGCCGTGCGCAAAGCGCTCGATGCTCGCACCACCTCAGGGAGGCCGGCGTGATCGTTGTCGGAAGCATCGTAACGCTCGCCATCTTTCTGTTCGTTGGCTGGGCCGTCTCAAGTGAGATGTTTCAGCACCGGGCATGGCGCCGGAGAGTTGAATCGGGTGACGTAGATATCGTCGGGGCACTGATCCTGGAGGCGCTGGCCACATGGCAACGGGCACGGCCACCGAAGGGAACGTCGGCGAACCTCTGGGCGGGCGTCCAGGGCGCTCAACTCGTTGCCGTCGACGCCGAGGACGCCACGCTTTCGACATCCGCCGAGGGTGAGTTCCGCACGGAGGACGGGCGGCGGGTGCAGGTCTCATCAGCCCTCGATGAGGCGATCGAGTTGGGGGCCCGGGTGTGCGACATGATGCTGTACGATGTCCCGAACTTGAGGCTCCACTTCGTTCGCGTCGACGTCTACTCGACATTCAGCGGGCCAGACGGGGCACCGATACAGAAGCCGATCCTGACGACGACGGTCGGTCGCGCGGTCGCCGACTCACTCAGCTGGGAGGCGCTCACCCCGGCGGAGCTGCTCGGACGGTTCGAAACGAGTTACCAGCGAGCGGCGAACGGCCAGCCGGTTCCGATCGAGCTGCCACCACTCGTGGGCCAGCCCCCGAGGGCAACAGAAGAGGCTGCGGCGGAGTTCGCGGCGCAACAGGCGCAACCACGAGGAGCCGAGTAGATGGGCCAGTTCCGATTCCTGACGGCCGGTGAGAGCCACGGCAAAGGGCTGACCATGGTGATAGAAGGGCTTCCCGCTGGCCTGCCACTCTCCGAGGCGGACATCGCCCCGGACCTCGCGCGGCGCCAGGGTGGCTATGGGCGAGGAGGGCGGATGAAGATCGAGAAAGACCACGCTGAGATCATGGGCGGCGTTCGGCACGGGCTGACCCTCGGCTCGCCCGTTGCGCTCTGGATTGAGAACCGCGACTGGGTGAACTGGACGGAAAGAATGGCGATCGAGCCGGTCGACATTGAGATTGAGCGCGTCACCCGGTTGCGGCCCGGCCATGCTGATCTTCCGGGGGCCATCAAGTACGGCTTCGACGACGTGCGAAACGTGCTCGAACGGGCAAGTGCCCGCGAGACCGCGGCTCGCGTGGCCGTAGGGGCAGTGGCGAAACGATTGCTGGCGGAGTTCGGGATCGTCTTTCACAGCCACACGCTCTCCATCGCGGATGTCCGAGCCCATGTGCCGTCCACCATCGATTGGGACGCGGTGGAGGGCGACGCGGTGCGCTCGGCGGACGCGGCTGCAGGCGTGGCCATGGTGGCAGCGATCAACGCGGCCAAGCCGGACGGCGATACGGTCGGTGGCGAGATTGAGGTGCGCGTTTCGGGTGTGCCGCTCGGCCTCGGCAGCCACGTGCACTGGGACCGCAAGCTGGACGGGCGAATCGCGCAGGCTATCTGCAGCATCAACGCGTTCAAGGCCGTGGGGTTCGGCCTCGGATTCGCGAGCGCGGGTCTGCGAGGCTCGCAGGTCCACGACGTGATCCTCCCCGCGGACAAATGGGCCGGGCAACCGTGGCGTCACACGACCAACAACCACGGCGGGATCGAAGGGGGCATGAGCACCGGCGAAGATATTGTGGTGCGCGCGGCGATCAAGCCGATCCCCACGCTGGCGCATCCGTTGCCATCGGCTGACCTCGACACCGGTGAGGAAGTCCTGGCCGGTTACGAACGCAGCGACGTCTGTGTGGTGCCGGCAGGGGGCGTGGTGGCCGAGGCGATGGTTGCGATCGTCCTCGCTGATGCGTGGCTGGAGAAGTTCGCCGGTGACACGCTCGCTGAGACGCGCTCGAACTACGAGCACTACCTTCCCCAGTTGGCTCCACGGGAGAAGCGCACCGAACGCTGATCCCTCGCGCGAGTGCAATGGGCTCGGCGGGTACACTGAGCGCAGCGGTTCGGATAGCCGGACTTACGGCCTGGAGTAGCAGTGACTGCACGGCGGATCTTCCTCATCGGACTGTCTGGAAGCGGGAAATCGACGGTTGGGCGCATCCTCGGGGAGCGGTTGGGTTGGGAGTTCGCTGATTCCGATCGCGAACTCGAGTCGGCGCGAGGGCGAGGTGTCCCCGAAATTTTCCGGGACGAGGGCGAAGACGCCTTCCGAGGGTACGAGGCGACCGCCCTCGACCAGCTCGCCACGCGTGAACCGATCGTCGTCGCCACCGGCGGCGGCGCGCCCACCGACGAGCGGAGCCGGCGGGCGTTGGGCAGCGGCTTTGTGGTCTGGTTGGTTGCCTCTCCGGAACGCGCGGCGGAGAGGCTGGCGACGAATCCCGAGACCGAGGAGCGGCCGCTCCTCGGCGGCGACGCCCCTGCGCGCCTGCGCGCGCTGAACGATGAGAGGCTGGAACTCTACCGCCGCGCCGATGCGGCCGTGGATGTGGATGCACTTTCGCCCGAGATGGTGGCGGGCGAAATCATGAACCTATGGGAAGAATGGCGTTCGCATCCTGCAACTGCGGGCGAGCGCTTCTACCGCAACGATGGCGGCGCCACATTAGGGGCTGCGCAGCCGGAGACAGGCCGGACTGGACTATCCAACGTGCACGTAGCCGCCGTTGTTCGCACCGCGCTGGCGACCTATCCGGTGGTTGTGGAAGACGGGTCCCTTGCTGAGGTGGGCGGGATCTGCCGGGATCTCGGCCTAAAGGGACGGGCGTTCGTTGTGACGGATGACGCCGTTGGGCCCCTCTACGGAACGCAGGTGAGCGCGGCGCTTTCGGCGGCAGGCTTCGAAACCCAGGAGTTCGCCTTGCCCGTTGGCGAAGATCAGAAGAACCTCGCCACCGTTTC
>JBDTVB010000079.1:0-7560 GCA_040007415.1 Anaerolineaceae bacterium | reverse complement strand
GTCTTCGGTCGGTCGCCGAGCCCTATGACATAGTCTCCCACAGGGACAACGGGACTTGGAGCCTCGCGGGGTTCGAATCCCTGCCCGGCAACCACTCAAAGTCTGAACCGCTCCAGTGGCTGTGTACCGTTGGCCCGGAGCACACATCATGAAGTCGAGCGGGGAGAGGCGATAACCAAATGACCGAGAAACAGAACAGCCTGGCCGGACAAGTCCTGACCGTGAGCGAACTGGTGAGCTATCAGCCAGGAGCCGTTGTGAGCCGGACCCTCGTCAACAAGAAAGGGAGCACGGTGACGATGTTCGCGTTCGACGAAGGACAGGGGCTGAGCGAGCATGCGTCGCCGTTCGATGCGCTGGTGCACGTGATTGAAGGGGAAACCGAGATCACGATCGCTGGCACGGCGCATCTGTTGCAAGCGGGCCAATTGATCATCATGCCCGCCGATGACCCACACGCCGTGCGCGCGATCACGAAGCTGAAGATGATGCTCGTAATGAGCCGCGGCTAGCGGCGACGCACCTAGAAGCCCGTTGAGCGATACCTGCCAGCTCTGGCGGGGCAGGACTGGTAGCTTCTGCCGGAACCCGGTCTTTGCAGCCTTTCGTCGGGGTTCGAATCCCTGCTCCGCAACTACGCAGACTCACGCAGTTCGACTGCCAGGCGATGACTGGCCCGCACTAGCTGCGGGGTCCGCCATTGCAGGCGCCTCGCCCCTGCTCAACATCCCTGCACGTCTCTGGCGCACGGTGGCGGCCACCTGTATACATGGCCGGAACATCAAGCCCCTGGCTTCTCGCATGGCTCGACCTGTGCAGGGCATTCGGAGGGTCGTGTGCCCGGTCTGCGCTCTCCTCGACTCGTGGCGATCGCAACGCTCGCGGTGGCATTCGGACTTGCTTTCGCTGTGTATGGGCCGGCGCTTCGGTCGGCGTTTCTGGGTGATGACTACATCTACCTCCTCTCGGCCCGCGACATGCCGCTCAGCGACTACCTTCGCGCCGCACTGGTGCCTGGCACCGATCCCGGCCGGCTGATCCTCGCAGAACACTACTGGCGGCCGCTTTCGTTCCTGCTGTCACGGGGCCTGTACGAACTGTTTGGGAACGCGCCCACCGGGTACCACATCGTGAGCCTTGGCATTCACCTCGCGGGCATCGTTATGGTCTGGTTGCTTGCACAACGGCTCATTCGCCACCTCGCCGCGACCGCGGTCGCGACCGTGACATTCGCCATCCACCCTGCTGGGTTCGAGTCGATCACCTGGATCTCGGCACTGAACAGCGCGGCGTTGCCGCTGGCCCTGGGCGGGTGGCTTGCATTCGTCTCCGCCGTCGAATCGGACGGGCGCCGGGGGAGCTACCGGAACCACGCATTCGCCGTGTTCCTCATCGCGCTCTCACTCGGTTTCCGTGAAACAGGGGCGGTCGTGCTTCCGGCGATGGGGTTCTGGTACCTGCTCGTGGTCAAGCGAGACCGGCTTCACGAGGCGCGAACCTACCTCGCCCTGACCCCCTACGCAGCACTCGTCGTCTTGTACCTGCTGACGAGCACCGCGTTTTTCACGGATCGGAGTGGGGACCTGCTCAGCGTGGGAAGTGCCGCCTTGCGTCGAACTTGGTACTACGCAAGGCAGGCGCTCATGCCCACGGACCTCACGAGCCCGTGGAGCGTGGTCCGGCTGCAGCAAGGGCTAGGACTCGTGGTGCTGGCGACGCCGCTGGTCGCACTCATCGGGCGCCGTTGGCTTTTGCTCGCGCTGAGCCTGGGGTTCCTCGCCTCGCTTGTTCCTTTTGGCCTCTTCAATGTCGGCTACGGCGCCCGGTACTTCTACATGCCGTCGGCCTTCTTCGCACTTGCGGCCGGCGCGGCAGTGGTGGAGGTGTGGCCGCTCGTGGTGCGATTCCTCGACGCCAGAATGACCAAGGTAGCTGCCACCGGCGTGGCGGTTGTCGTGCTGGCGGCGACCGTCGTTGGGAACCGGCGGGTCGACCGCTGGGCCAACGGCGAGCCCGCGAGCGAACAAAGGTGGGTGGACGACCTTCGCAGGAATTACCCGGACCTGCCGGACGGGGGCACCCTCTACGTGACGAACCTACCCTTCGCGATGGCCCTTATTGATGGTTATGTCGTAGAACCCACCGTGGCCTACCTCTACCCTGGAGGCACTCACCACGTGCAGATCTTCTACCGCGTCGACCTGGAGGCTGTGCGGCCGTGGCTGGAGCCGCGGGACCGGCTGTTCGTTTTCGGCGAGCAGTAGCGACGTACGCGAGATCGGATACCCTGCTGCAATGGCGTCTCATTTGCTCCCGACGGTTGGCACACTGTGACGCCCCGGATCGTGACCGACGACGTGGAAGGGCTGGTGGAGTTCCTCAAGCACGTCTTCGGCGCCGCCGGGGAATTGCAGGCGGGGAGGCCGACCGAGGTCACGATTGGCGGTTCGATAGTCATGGTGAGCAGCGGCGAAGAACGCGATCCGATGCCCGCGTTTCTCTACGTCTACGTAAACGATGTCGATACCACGTATCAGCTGGCGCTCGAGGCCGGAGCGAGTTCGCTCGAAGAGCCGCGAGGAGTGCCCTACGGGGACCGGCGGGGGATGGTCGGTGACCCATGGGGGAACATCTGGCAGATTGCGACGCGACAGTAGGCTGCGCTGGATCGCAGGCCGGCTGTCGCGAACCTGCATTGAGACGCGAACGCGCAGGCTCTAAACTCCTTCCGGAGGAGTTCCATGCCCGACGCACCTGACCCGACGCAGCGCACCTTCGTCAGCTACATCGATAAGTCCCGCGAGTACTACGGGGCGCAGGGTTACGGGAACCCGTACCAGTGGGCGAGGAACCCCGGGGCACCGTTCGCGCAGTTAGCAAAGCCTCTTGCCGAGAGCCGTATCGGCATTGTCACCACCGCGAGCATCGTTGAGGGAGAGGAAGAGCCAGAGCCGTTTTCGGTTCCTCTGGTGGTCTTTTCAGCGCCCACAAGCCCGCCGCCAGCGACGCTCTACACGAACCACCGATCGTGGGACAAGGAAGCGACCCACACAGACGATCTGGGCTCGTTCTTTCCGCTCCAGGAACTCGCCAACTTCGCCAGCGAGGGACGAATAGGGAGCGTGTCTCCACGTTTTTACGGTTCGCCAACCCAGTACAGCCAACGCCAGACAATCACCGCCGATGCTCCGGAGATCGCTCGCCTGTGCCGCGCAGACGGCGTCGATGCGGTGTTGCTTCCCGCACTCTGACCGGTTTGCCATCAGACCGTGAGTCTGACAGCACGCCATCTCGAAGAGACCGGAATACCAACCGTGGTGATTGGCTCGGCGCGGGACATTGTCGAGGAGTGCGGCGTCCCGCGATTCCTGTTCACAGACTTCCCACTGGGAAATCCCTGCGGCGCCCCGTACGACCGTGCGATGCAGCGGGAAATCCTGGGCATGGCGCTCACGCTGCTCGAATCGGCCGTCTTCCCTCGAACCACCGTCCAAACGCCTTTCGTCTGGCCTGACGAGGCGTGGCGCCGCAATTTCATGCATGTGGACGAAGGTCACCTCGCTGAACTGCGCGCAGCGGGAGTGGTGCGCCGCGCCCAGCAGGCGGCGAAACGCTAACCAGGCGGTCCTGTTCGTCCGGAACGCCTTAGACTCCGCCTGTGTCTCGACGCTCCTGGCTGATACTCGACCTTGCGCTCAAAGCGGCGCTCGTAGGGCTGCTACTGTTTGCCGTGGTCAATCCGGACCTTCCCCAGTTCCAGGGGAAAGCGATAACGGGCCGGGCGCTCACGTACCCGCTGGCTGCAATGGCTGTCCCCGCCGGTTGGTGGCTGGTCGCACGAAGGAAGCCGTACCCCTTCGCGACGGACATCCTGATTGTGCTGCCGTTCTTCATCGATACCGCCGGAAACTCACTCGATCTCTACGACTCGATCGACTGGTGGGACGACCTGAACCATTTCGTCAACTGGGCGCTTCTCTCGGCGGGGTTCGGCCTGGCGATGAAGCCGCTTAAGCTGCCCGGCTGGAACATCGCGGCGCTCTGCGCGGGATTCGGTGCGGCGACCGCGATTCTCTGGGAGCTCCTGGAGTACGTCACGTTCATCCGCAACTCGCCAGAAGTGACAACCGCCTACACGGACACGCTCGGGGACCTTGGGCTCGGGCTGAGCGGTTCGGTTGTCGCCGGGCTGCTGTTGGCATGGGCATCGCGCCAGCCGATATCGCGCCGAAAGCTAACGCGGACAGTTTCCGAAATCGAAGCCTGACCAGTGACGGCTGGCGAAGCTCGCCGTTGAATCCGCGCGTCCACGCGAATCGAGTCGTCGAAAGTGAAGACCGAGTCTGAATGCATCGTGGACAGCCGGCACCTTGAGCGCATAATCCCCGGATGCGCCCGACACCCTACGACGACCTCAACCAGATAGCGGCAGCAGTTCTGGAGCGGCTGCACGCGGTGCTGGGCACGAACCTTGGTGGATTGTACCTCTTTGGGTCGGCGGCGGTGGGGGCTTTCGAAACTGGCGTGAGCGATGTCGACGTGCTTTCCGTGACTATCGACGCCCTCAGCGACGCGGAGTTCGGGTCGCTCAGCGCGATGCACGATGCATTGGCGCGAGACTATCCAGCGTGGGATGACCGCATAGAAACGAAGTACCTCTCGGCGGCGGGCCTGCGGGCGTTTCGTAGCGTTCCTGCCCGAATGGCCGCGATTAGCCCCGGGGAGCCATTCGCCTGGGAGGAGGCGGGTCCAGGCCGGGTGATGGTCTGGTACGACGTGCAGGAGAACGGTATTACGCTCTTCGGCCCCGCGCCGAGCGCGTTCATCCCCCAGATCTCAGAGGCCGAGTTCGTCGACTGCGTACGAAAGCACCTGAACGAGTGGCCGCAGTGGCTCGAGGAACTGCCACGTCGAACCGGCTCCCAGTCCTACGCGGTGCTGACGATGTGTCGCGCGATCTACGCGTGCCGGTCAGGGAAGCAGCTCTCCAAGAGGCAAGCTGGACTCTGGGTACAGCAGCAACTGCCCCAGTGGACGGACCTCATCCAAACGGCCCTCGATTGGCGACTGAACTCGTCCGGCCCCGTTCAGCGCGACGCCGGCGAGCGGGAGCTGGCGAGCGTCAAGGCGTTCGTGGCCTTCGCAGGGCGCGCGACCGCGGTCCCGGGCGCAATCGTTTGTGGCGAGGGCGGCGGTTAGGCGGCTTTCGGTTCGTATTCGACCGTGTCCACCCAAGCGACGCGAGCAACACGGGCTACGTGTGAGCGTTCGATGTGGCGGTCGAACCACTTCCGTTCGAGTTCGAGCATGGACGCGAATTTCGCGGTGCAGTACGGGCAGGCGACCGTCTGTTCCCCTCTTGGCAACTGTTCTCTGCTTGAAGGTATCGGCAGCATTGCCGCGGAGGATAAGGGATGGCATGGATTCGGCGGGCGAGAGAGTTGAGTCGCAGCGCCGGTAGGTGCGGCTAACCACACGATTAGACTTCAAAGTGTCCCGCCAACCCCGGCGCGCTAGACTCGTCACTATAGATGCAGGAGCGTCACTATGGCCGTGTCGGCCCCCCAGCAGGTTTCGAGCAGCGACAACGAGTTCGAGGGCTCGGTCCTTCAGAAGCTGTCCACGCTCGACCGTCTTCTACCGGTCTGGATCGGCCTGGCCATGGCGTTGGGCCTGGCGTTGGGGCGAATCTTCCCGGACATCAACGACCAACTCGACCGCGTGAAGGTTGGCCAGACTTCTCTGCCCATCGCCATCGGTCTGCTCGGCATGATGTACCCCGTGCTCGCCAAAGTGCGCTACAACCGGCTCCGCGGCGCGACCACCGATAAGCGACTGGTCGCGTCGTCCTTCGCGTTTACCTGGCTCGTTGGCCCGGCATTCATGTTCACCCTCGCATGGGTGTTCCTCCCTGACCTCCCCGAGTTCCGTACCGGCATCATCCTCGTCGGGATCGCGCCGTGCATCGCAATGGTTCTCATCTGGAATTCGCTCGCGCACGGAGACACCGAAGCGGCCGCAGTGCTCGTCGTCCTCAACTCCGTCATCCAGGTCGCCGCCTACGCGCTGATTGGCTATTTCTACCTCGAACTCCTACCGGGCTGGCTTGGCCTCGAAGAAACGGCGGTGGACTTCAAGCTCTGGGAGGTCGCGCGTTCCGTCCTTCTCTTCCTCGGCGTGCCGTTGGTGCTCGGCTTGTTGACCAGCGTGACCGGACGCAGGAAGAAGGGCGATGTCTGGTACGAGGAGCGCTTCCTGCCGCGGGTAGGCCCCTGGGCGCTTTACAGCCTGCTTTTCACGATCGTCATCCTGTTTGCCATCCAGGGCGACGCCATCACCTCTCAGCCCCTTGACGTAGTGCGAATCGCCCTGCCCCTCCTGGCCTACTTCGCTGTCATGTGGACGGCGGCCTTCGCATGGGGCAAGGCTGTCGGTTTGCCCTACCCGAAGACGGCGACCCTCGCCTTCACAGCGGCCGGGAACAACTTCGAACTGGCGATCGCCGTCGCGATCGCGACGTTCGGCGTCACCTCCGGCCAGGCGCTGGCCGGCGTCGTCGGGCCGCTGATCGAGGTCCCGGCGCTCGTCGCGCTGGTGTACGTATCCTTGTGGGGACGCAGGCGGTTCTTTGGGCCAAAGCCGGCACTTCCCGAGCCCGCCGGTGACGGGAACTAAACACAGAATGGTTGGACGTTCGACGGTTCGGTCGATGTGAACCGTGGCGCGTTTCCGCCTGAACGGGGCGGTGCAGAGCCAACGTCCCCGAAAGGTATCCAGACCAAGTTGAACGGGTTCGTTCATTGCGGAGTCGACTCCCTCGTTCGGGAGCGAACCACCATTCGACCGTGAGGAACCTGCCGCAAGGGCACCGCGGACGTCAGGGCACGCTCGCGCCGCACGCCGGGAAGCCCCTCCCCTACTAAGCTTTTGGCAACCCGCCTCTGCGGCGCTAGAGTGTTCGGGCAGAGGGGCGGCTGCCGGAGGGACTTGTATGACGATTGCCGCGGGGGAAGGGATCACGAGCGCGTTAGCGGCCAGGGCGCGGGCCATTTCATTCGAATCGTTGCCGGACGATGTGGTCTTCCTGGCCCGCCAGTGCGTACTCGACTGGTTCGGCGTGACGCTGGCGGGGGCCGACGAGCCGCTAGCACGGATGCTGCGCGAGGAGGCGTTGGAGAATGGCGGAAACGCGCAGGCGACGATCATCGGCGGCGGACTGCGAACGAGCGTCCAGCAGGCAGCGCTGATCAACGGGGCGGCCTCGCACGCTCTCGACTTCGACGATGTGCAGATGACCATGAGCGGCCATCCGTCGGTGCCGGTGCTCCCTGCGCTGCTTGCCCTCGCCGAGTATCGCGGGGCATCGGGCGCGGACTTGATCGCCGCGTTCGTAGCAGGGTTCGAGATGGAGTGCCGGGTCGGGGCGCTAGTCATGCCGGGGCACTACAGCACCGGTTTCCACGCCACCGGAACGCTGGGCACGTTCGGCGCCGCGGCGGCCTGTGCGCACCTGATGGGGCTGAACGAAGAACAATGGCTGAACGCGCTCGGAATCGCAGG
>JBDTVB010000078.1:0-7568 GCA_040007415.1 Anaerolineaceae bacterium | reverse complement strand
GATTGCGATCAGCGAGACGACGGTCCCGATCGGGGCGTCCACCGTCGCCTGCCCTTCGATCAGACTGATCTCGAAATCGTCGTCGATGATTCGCACAACAGCCTGCCCGCGAAAGAGCCGGAGCACGGAGAGGTTGGCGAGGGCATGATCCGCCCGCCCGCCGCTGGCAGCGGTCACGTCCACCGTTGCGGCGCCCCGGGCAATGCAGAAGCTGATCGCTTTCTGCAGGTCATTGCGGTCCGGGTCCGCATCGGGGTGAAACCGGTCCGCGGGCAGCTCCGTGCGCGCCGCCATCGTCACCGAATCCAGGTCCCCCACCACGGCATCGATTGGCAGGCCGGCCGCCATGGCGTGGGTCGCCCCGCCGTCCGCCGCCACGATCAACCCCGCCGCTTTCCCAAGGCTGCTCAGCAGCTGCAGCGAAGGCGCTTCGCCATTTGCGATGACCAGTGCGTGCATGCTGACCAGTAGACGCCGAACGCGGCTCGCAATCCACCGGCACCGCGCCGCCGAAATCTTAACGATTTTGGGTTGCTACCCACTGGACAAGCGCTTAGTAGCCGCTAGAATCGAAAGTGAGGGTGTAAACGCGCGGGGTGTCCGCTCCACTTGCGCTGCGATAACACCCTCACAAAGGCCGCGATATTTTGATATCGCGGCATCTTTGTGTCCGCCCGCTGCACTTACGCCAGGGCGCGAGTGAAGGACCGCATCCCACTGAGCATTCCCCGGCTGAGATTCGCGTAAGCCGGCGAATTGGCCGACCGCTCCCACTCGTCCAGCCACCCGAGGTGGACGGAGGCCGCCGCGATGTGACGGGCCCCCGATTTCGAATTGTCCCCCCTGAGCAACAGCTCCCATGCAGCCGTTCGCCCCGCGAGGTGTGCAACAACGTGCCAGACCAGTTCCGCCTGCTCCGCTTCGCCAGCCAACTCGCCTCCGCCAAACCCGAGGATACGCTCGTACAGGTCCTCGAACAGCGCCGCCGCCTCGGACAGCTCTCCCACCTTGGTTCGCAGCGTTTCAGCGGGCTGGTCGGAGAAGTCCAACACGTCTCGCCGCGGTGTTGGCTTAAGGTCATGCAGGTCGAGGATCAAACGGTAAGCGCGCTCCTGTTCGCGGTAGTAGTCCGCCATCTCCCGGGAGTGGCCGGGATAGGCGGCCCCACAGAACTCGCCGAGAGCAGCGTCCACCCCGGCCGCGGAGCCCCACGCGCAGCGCGCCATCCACCATGTGTGCCACGGCGGGCCGAGCCACCGGCGGGGAGTCACCATGAGGTTCTGAAGGTTCCCCGCGCCCGCGGACTGGTACGCCTCCGCATCCAGTGGTTGCACACTCAGCAGCGGCGGAGCGAGCCACTTAAACAGGATGGCGTCGCTGTAGTACTCGAACACATCGATCCGCGCCGGATCGTTGGCGAAGAGCGGAAGCAGTCCCTCAAAGGGTGCCCAGTATTGCGGCACATTCCGCTCGCATGAGGCGTCATTGATTGCGTGGGCGTAGCAGCGTTCGCGCGGGGCGAACAGGAGCGAAACGTTCTCACGCGGCCGCACGTTCGTTGGCGGAAGGAGCGTGTCGTGGTACGCGAGGTGTGCGATCCGTGCCCCGGGTGCGGATTCCGCCAGGACATCGGCAAGAACGTTCGTGGCGAACAGGGCCTGGTCAGAGGGCGACATCCCCGCGCAGTCCGGGCATTCGCACCAGCCGCCCCCGCGGATGTCATCTGCCCAGAGATGGTAGACAGCGGCCCCCGCGAACCGTTCGAAAAACGCCTGCGCTCGAATCCTCAGGTGTGCAACGCCGCCTTCACTCGAGACGCAAAGGTTGTAGCGGGCATCTCTTACGCCGTCGCGCATCGGAAACCACTCAGGATTCGTCGCGAATAGTTCTCGCGAAAGCAGCGCCGGCAGGTGGTGGCCGCCGAACTGGATCGACATTCCAGCAACGCTGGCGGCCGCGCGGATCGCTGCTGAATCCGCGTCCCAGCGTTCTAGCATCCACCCCGACCTATCGGCCGCTAGGTCGGCCGCAGACGAGGGCCGCGGAGATTGCCCGCGGTCCAAACGGCTCGGTGGAGTGTCGTGAAAGAAGATGTCATTCAGCCGGTTTCGGCTCGCCCACTCGAACCACTCGGGCCAATCGTCGTGCAGGGCATCGTTCCCGAGGATCAGGGTGCGCCGCCTGAACCGGGGCTCCTCCCGGTAGCTGCCCTCGGCGAGCTGCTTGCCTGGCACAAACCGGATTCCGTCCGGGCCAGGAGCCACCCAGCAAAAACCGAGCTGCTCCAGTAGCCAGTATGCCGCGTTCAGACAGCCGCGCGGGTTGTCGCCACGGAGTGTCACCCGGTTCGCCCCGAGTTCCACGCTGAAGCCGTCCCCCGCGCCATCTCCAGCCACCACTTCTAGCTCCCCGTCGGCGGAACCAGCCGGGGTCTTCAGGAGGTCGAGATGCAGCTCTAACTCGCGCACGGCGCTGGATTGTGGGCCAGGCGGGAGACCGGACGGTAGAGACCATGAACTAAGCGCGAGAGCGGTAAGCGCCATGGCTGAGGATGCTACCCCAATGCGTTCAATGCCGCGCCGCGCGTCCCCAACCTCAACAAGCCGGTAGGTCTCCTCTTGCGGGGCCCCGTTCGCCAAACCGCGGTGATGTGAAGGGCCCCCATCGGACCTCCGCGACCTTCCGTTCCCTCCGTCGGCCGCTCCCGATACGATGGAACCAATGACCGAACCGAAACCCCATGGTGGTCGTTTCAGCCTTCGCCCGATGGAGCCCCGCGACGTGGCATCTGTGCTCGCCGTGGAACGGTCGGCCTTCGACACTGGTTGGCCCGCCACCGCCTTCCAGAACGAGCTTACGCAGAACAAGATGGCGCGCTACATCGTCCTCGAGGACGGCGGAGAGGTCATCGGCTTCGGCGGACTCTGGCTCATGCTGGATGAAGCGCACGTTGTGACCGTGGCCGTACGGCCCGAACGCCGCCGTAGCGGGCTCGGCAGCCTCATCGTCCATGGCCTGCTGCTCGTCGCCCAGGCGCAAGGGATGGACGTCGCAACATTGGAATGCCGATCCTCGAACCTCGCCGCCCGGGCGCTCTACTCGCGCTACGGGTTCTATGAAGTGGGACTACGCCACAAGTACTACGCGGATAACCAGGAGGATGCGGTGATCATGACCACCGAGTCGCTTACCAGCCCTGCCTACCAGGAACGGCTGCGAAGGCTCGGAGGCGAACTGGTTCTGCTCTTGCCCGGCGCGGAGAGCCTCGTGATCCCGGCCTAGTCCAGCGCGGCGATCAGGCTGTTCAGCAGGGTCTCCGCACGCTCCAACCGGCCGAGGATTCCCCACTGGCCGTGGATGTTCAGCGTCATGTTCTCCGCTTCGCCCCGTACCCCGGGGAGCCGGCCGCGCGTATCGGCCGCTTCGCGGTACTGAGCCAGCTCAGGCGAATCTTCGCCAAAGGTGGCGCCGATCACTTCTGCGGTGCGCTCGTCCCAGATTGTGTAGTCGAACGGGTTGGGGCCGCTCCCGCGCAGCCGTCCGATGCTCTTCAGTTGAGCGGAAAGCCGCTCTTTCGCGAGTCCCGGGTTGGTGATCGTTGCCATCGCTACGAATTGTAGGTCACACCATGCGTCGAGCCAATTCCTACGCCGCTCGTGCGGATTCCATCTCGTACGCAAGGTCGCCCAGGCTGAGCAAAGCGCCCACAACCTCGGCCGGCTTGCGGCCGCGAACGGACCGCACATCGTCCAGGAACGCCGTCACGCGGTCAGCCCCGGTCGCGCTGTAGAAGACTTCCGGGCGCATCACGCCAAGGGAAGTGCTGCAGAGAACCCTATTTGCCTCGTCCCTGCAGGCGAGCGCAAGTGCCACCTGATCGATGCCGTTCGGGCGGCGCATTTCGCCCATGGCTCGTCGCACCCAGCCGATGATCTCGTCGACCAGTTCAGCCGGCTCAAATTCGCTCGCTTCGGGCAATGCCCACGCTGTTTCGTGGATGCCAACCCCGCGGCGAATGAGTTGTTCGACGCGACGATGAGGTGATGAACTTCGGAGAAATCCCATGCCAAGGTTCTCGGCGCGGCCGACCTCCGCCTTGGTGGAGATTCGGGTGGATTGAACGTTACGCCTCCGCGCCGCGACACGATTGCTGGGCCGGTGGCCCGCCCGTGACTGACGCTCTACACTCGCAGTGCATGGACAACGACTTCAATATCGACCTCGTGGATATCGCCTCCACGGTGCGCACCAATGACGTGATCACCGTCCGCTTCGTCGCCGTTGGCCAGCGCCTCCTTCTCGATTTTCGGGCCACCGAGATCGATGGCCCCCTGATCAAAGTGGTGGATCCCGTGAAATCGGTGGAGGAGCGTTACCGCATGCTCAAGAAGCTCCGCCCGCGCTTCGCCTCCCCGGAGCGGATTGTTTCCATCTGGTGGCCCCGGTTCGCACACTCGCTCGAATCGACCGGTGTTTGGGCAGAAGTGATGAAGCGCGTCACCGAGAGCGGCCACGTCGATGCTGTACGGGCCGCCGAAGACACGCTCTCCGAGCTCCTCAAGCTCGAACGCACCCAGCAGCGCGACGCGGTCCGGGGTGATGGCTTCAAGACGTTGTGGAGCGCCACACCCACGAGACGGTAGCTCCCTGGAACGCTCAGACTTTCGGAAGCTTGTGCGCGAAGCGGTGGCGCTCATTCCCCGCGATCTCCTCGAACGCGTCCACAACGTTGACATCGTCATCGAAACACGCCCCACGGCCCGCGAACGCAAAGCAGCGGGCATTGGTCCCGGACGCCTGCTGCTGGGGCTTTACCACGGAATCCCCCTCACCAAACGCGGTGAGTACTACAACCTCGTCCTGCCGGACAAGATCTCCATCTACCAGGAGCCGATCGAGTTCGTCTGTGACGACGATGCCGGTGTCCGCGAACAGGTACGAAAGACCGTCCTCCACGAGATCGGCCACTACTTCGGGATCGACGATGACCGGCTCCATGAGCTCGGGATGGGGTAACGGGCCTGGTAACGGACACCGCCCCTTCCGTTGACCCAAAGCCATCCCTCTGGCTACGGTGGAACCAATGCAGCGCACCTTAGAAGAGGGGCGACGATCCGCCCGGACCGCCTCGCGCCGCCCGGTTCCTCGTCACCACCACCGCTCCAAACCCGAACGGGCCCTGTTCGTGATCGCCATGTTCGCGCTCCTGATGGCTTCAACGTTCAGCTCGCTGGCCATGCTCGGTCGCGTCACCCCTATGCTTTTTCCCGGCAAGAACATCCTGAATATCGGTGGTCTGGCGCTGATCTCCTCCGTTGCCCCTGGGGTTTCGCAACCGGGTGCCAATGACCTCCAGAACCGGCGCATCAACCTCCTGATCATGGGCCTTGACCGGCGCCCCGGAGAGAGCGACATCTCAGGGCGCACCGATTCGCTCGTGGTCGCCTCGATTGACCCCCTCACCAAGACCACCACCATGCTCAGCTTCCCGCGCGACATGTGGATTGACATCCATCCGGCCAACAACGGCCCGGTCCACCAGGATCGGATCAACGCCTCCTTCGCTGCCGGCCTCAACGGCGGAAACTCCCCGGAAGCCGGTGCCGAGCAGGTCAAGCGAGACCTCAAAGCGAACTTCGGGATCGAAATCAATCACTGGGTCGTCATGGACTTCTTCGCAGTCGAAGAGCTGATCAACGCGGTCGGTGGGGTCGACATCGACATCCCCTACGAACTCTCCGTTGGCAGTTGGTACTACAGCGATGACGACCAGCACGCGCAGTACGTGAGCTTTCCTTCTGGGATTCAACACCTCGATGGCTATCATGCCGTTGCCTTTGGCCGAAACCGCGACCCGAATGACTTCTCGCGAGTGAAGCGCCAGCAGTTGGTGATGACCACGGCGCTCGCCAAGGTGTTTTCGCTTGGGCTACTGAACAATCCGCTGGATCTCTACGATACCTATTCCCGGCTCGTAAAGACGGACGTGCCAAAGTCCAAGATGCCCGGCTACGGCCTGCTCCTCAAAGACACCGGGGGGCGCACCAGGACGTACTCCCTCGGCGACCCCGTGAACGGGATCGAAACCATGCAGGGCTTCACCACCGGGGGCGGCGCAGACGTGCAGGCCTGGAACGCCGAGAACGTCCAGTACTGGCTCAGCCAGGTGTTCACCAAGACCGCGTATGCCAATTCGAACGTCGAGATTCAGAACGCCTACGGCGGTGATGACGGCGCGGTGCGGGCAGCGGCCCTCGGCCGCTACCTCGCCTATTCCAAGGGCCTGCCCACCGTCTACTACGGTCCGGACCAGCCCGCCCAACCGACCACCTCAATCGTGCTCTATGGCGACAAGGGCCAGCTTGCAGACGATGTTGCGAAGTGGATGGACGTCCCGCGCGGCAACGTCAAATCGCTCCCGAAGGGCGATTCCAACCAGCCAGATGTGGTCATCATCGTGGGCAAGGATTTCAAGATCCCCGGGACCTGACCGGGCTTAGCGCCCACCTCCACACTGCCCCGTCCATTGACCGCATCCGGCTGCTTCGCTAGCTTTGCTCCGTGACATCACGGGTGGAAGACATCAGCTTTTCCGCCCCTGACCGGCGATCGCCCGCTGACCGCCCACGGCCGCGGAACCTCGCATCCGGCCTTCAGCGCCTCGCCTTCGTTGTCGCTCTCCTGGTCTTTGGCCTGGCCTCCCTCTACACCGGTGTCGCCCTGCTCGCCCGTGTCTACCCGGCGCTCTTCCCCGGCAAAGTTCTGTTTGAGGACATCCGTATCCTCGCCCCTCTCGACGCCATCCCGCTCGGCATCAAGACTCCCGATGAAAGTAGCGTCTTCAACCAGCGCATCAATCTCCTGATCCTTGGAGTGGATAAGCGCCCGGGCCTCATCTACCAGCCCGACGAAGGCAACCTCACCGACACGATCATGATCGCCACGATCGACCCGCTCCAGAAAACAGTCAGCCTGCTCAGCCTCCCGCGCGATATGGAGATCGATATCACGCTCCCGAACGGCTTCAAGTACGCAGACCGGATCAACACCTCCTACGGCGTTGGCGCCCGCGAAGGAAAGACGCCGGACGCGGGATTCAAGCAGATCCGCGGGGACATCAAGATCAACTTTGGCATCGATATCGACCACTGGCTCGTGCTCGATTTTGCCGGTGTCGAGAAGCTCATCGATTCTGTCGGGGGTGTAGACGTGGTCATCCCCCCCGACCTCGCTGTCCCGGACTGGTGGTACAGCGATGACGACATCCATGCGATCTACCTCTCCTTTCCTCCCGGCCCGGTACAGTTGGACGGCTACCGTGCCGTCGCCTTCGGCCGTTACCGCGAAACAGACAGCGACCTCAAGCGAGTGAAACGCCAGCAACTCGTGACCAGCGCCGCCCTCGCGAAAGTCTTCCAACTCGGCTTACTAAACAACCCGCTCGAAATCTGGGATGCCTACAACTCCACAGTGAAAACGGACATCCCTCGCAGCCGGATGCCGGGCTACGCCCTCCTCCTGAAGGCTACCAACGGCCGGATCAAGACGTACTCCCTCGGCGACCCCGT
>JBDTVB010000077.1:0-7618 GCA_040007415.1 Anaerolineaceae bacterium | reverse complement strand
CCGGGCCGGCGCAGTGTACGCCGGCATGAAGACCTACGGCGAGGGAAAGCTAGACCTTGCCATCCTGGCGTCCGACCGTCCATGCACGGTGGCCGCTACCTTCACCAAGAACGTGCTTCACTCGGCATCAGTTGACGTGAACCGTGCTCACATGGCAGCAGGGCGGCCCCAAGCAGTCGTGGTCAACGCCGGGATCGCCAATTCGAGCACTGGTGCCCGCGGGCTTGCCGACGGCGAGCAAATGGCCGCGTGGGTTGGTGCGAAGCTCCAGCTCCCCACTAGAGACGTGCTAGTTTGCAGCACGGGCGTGATCGGCCACTTCCTTCCGATGGAGAAGATCCAACGAGGCATCGCTGAAATTGCCCTCAGTGCGGACGCCGGGCCAGAGCTCGCTCGCGCTTTCATGACGACCGATACGCGCCCGAAGCGGGCCTCCGTCGCGTTTGGGCCATACACCCTTGGGGGCTGCTGCAAGGGCAGCGGGATGATCCACCCAAACATGGCCACGATGCTGGCATTCCTCACGACGGACGCGCCGATCGATCAGGGGTTTCTCCAGCGCAGCCTGAGCGCGGCGGTCGACCGCTCCTTCAACCTGCTTTCGATCGATGGCGACACGAGCCCGAGCGACACGGTCCTATTGTTCGCAAACGGTGCCGCCGGAGGCGAGCCGATCGACGATGCCTCGCCACTGCGGCGGGAGTTCGAGGAGGCGCTCGAAGCACTGTGCACCTACCTGGCCAAGGAGATGGCGCGCGACGGCGAAGGTGCGACGAAGCTCCTTGAGGTAACGGTCTCAGGCGCGGCCAGTTTTGCCGACGCGAGCGCCCTCGTGCGCTTGATGACGACCAGCTACCTGCTCAAGAGCGCCGTGCATGGTGCCGACCCCAACTGGGGGAGGGTGGTCGCCGTTGCCGGCCGATCCGGGGTGCAGCTTTCGGAGGAGCGTTTCGTCGTCGACATCTGTGGCACGAGGGTGTTCGCGAGAACGGAACCAACGAATTTCGACCCCGCGCGGGTCGCCACCGCAATGCAGAGCGACGTGGTGACAATCTCCGTCGACCTCGGAGTGGGCGAGTCTGTAGCCACCGGTTGGGGCTGCGACCTCTCCGCTGAGTACGTCTCAATAAACGCCGATTACCACACGTGATAGGCCCCCTCGTCGTCAAAATTGGCGGGAGCACGCTGAGCGACGCGGACACCACTTTCGCGGACCTGGCGGAGATGGCACGTTCGGGCGACGTCCCCGTAGTCGTCCATGGCGGCGGGGCTGAGGCGAGCCGTTGGCTTGATGCGATGGCTATCCCCAGCCGTTTCGAGCGCGGTCTTCGTGTCACGGACGAGCGGGTGCTGCCCGTTGCGGTAGCGGTATTCGCGGGGCTCGTCAACAAGCGAATCGTCGCCGCCATTAACGGTGCCGGTGCCGGCGCGGGCGCGGTGGGGCTGTGCGGCGCGGACGGCCGGACATTGCAGTGTGCATTGCTCGCGCCGGAGTTCGGCTTCGTGGGCGAGCCGGTTCGCGTGAACACAGCGGCGGTGTTGGCACTTCATTCTGCCGGGTTCATCCCCGTGATCGGACCCATCGGATGTGTGCCGGGAAACGGGCCAGATCAACTGGTCAACGTTAATGCAGACACGGTGGCGGGGAACATCGCAGCCGCAGTCGGCGCCAGGCAGCTCGTGTTCTTGACTGACATCGATGGTGTGCGCGGGCCGGAGAACACCGTGGCCCAGGACCTCTCGGAGTCGCTTGCGCGGCGCTGGATCGCTGATGGGACTATCGGTGGGGGCATGATTCCGAAGGTCGAGGCGTGCTTACACGCACTCACACTTGGCGTGCCTGTGCAGATTGTCGACGGACGGCGGCCGCATAGCCTCCGGAACCTCGCGGGTGCCGGGACGACGTTCTTTCGATAGCCAACAGGCAATTGTTAACGTACCGACGTACACTTGTGGCTCGAGCCTGCACCCCTGGTGCAGTGCGGGGAGCAGTGTGTGGACGCAGATTCCGCGACCCTGGCGGACGAGTGTGGCAAGAGCGTTGCCCAAATCAACCTCGATGATCCCGCACTGTACCTCAACCGCGAGCTGAGCTGGCTTGAATTCAATGCACGTGTGCTCGCCGAAGCTCTCGATGGTCGCAATCTGCTGCTCGACCGGGTGCGATTTCTTGCCATCGCCGCGAGCAACCTCGATGAGTTCTTCGCCAAGCGCGTGGGCTGGCTGAAGCGGGTACTAGCCTCCGAACCTCGGACGATCACTGTGGATGGGCGCACCATCGCTGAGCAGCTTGAGCTGGTGATCGATCGTTGCGCCGGGCAGCGCCGCGAGATGGATGCGTGTTGGCGAGACGCGCTGGCCCCAAACCTGTCCGCGCGGGGGATCCAAATCGTTCGGTTCGCGGATCTGGACGGAGCGGCGCAGACCCGGCTCCAGGCTTACTTCGAACAGGCGATCTTCCCTGTGTTGACGCCTCTGGTAGTCGACCCGTCCCACCCATTCCCATTCATTAGTAGCGGGAGCCTTTCGCTTGCCCTGAACGTACGGAACCCGGCCACGGGTGAAGATCGGTTCGCGCGCATCAAGGTTCCGCAAAACCGGCCGAGACTGGTCGACGCCGGTGACATGCGGTTCGTTCTGCTGGAGGAATTGATTGCCGCCCAAGTCGGGATGCTTTTTCCTGGAATGCAGGTCACAAGCTGGCACGCTCTAAGGGTAATCCGAAGCGCCGAGATAGGGAGCCCCGGCGAGGAATCGGACGATCTGTTGGAACTGATTGAGAGCGAACTGCGGCGCCGGCGCCTGGCCGAAGCGGTGACGCTGGAAATCACTGGCCAACTTGCTCCGAGCCGGTTCGAATTGCTGCTCGAAGAGCTTACCCTGGACGAACGGGACGTCTACCAGTCAGCGGGGCCGCTTGGGTTGGCCGATTTCGACCTGCTGGCATCCCTGCCGTTGCCAGACCTCACCGTGCCCCCGTTTGTCCCCGCGGTGCCGTCGACTTTTGTCACCACAACCGACCCGGCTTCGTTCTTCGCGGCGATCCGCGAACGCGATGTGCTGGTTCACCACCCATACGAGTCGTTCGACGCGACCGTCGTGCGGTTCATCGACGAAGCGGCTGATGATCCCTCGGTGCTCGCCATCAAGCAGACAATGTATCGAACCTCGCCGGACTCCCCGATTCTCGAGGCGCTGATCGATGCGGCCAGTCGCGGGAAGCAAGTGGCGGTACTGGTGGAACTCACAGCGCGGTTTGATGAGGCGAACAACATCGATTGGGCGCGAAGGTTGGAGCGGGCCGGGGTGCATGTGGCCTACGGCAACCCGGACCTCAAGATCCACAGCAAGATCTGCCTGGTCGTCCGCGAGGAGGTGACCGGCGTCACCATGTACGCCCACATTGGGACAGGCAACTACAACTCACGCACGGCGCGGCTCTACACCGACCTGGGGCTCTTCACTTCCGACCCTGTCATCTGCGCCGACCTCGTTCACATCTTCAACTACCTCACCGGCTACGCTGACCTTGTTGACACGCGTGATCTGCTGGTCGCGCCGAACAACCTGCGGACAGCGTTGGAGAACCGGGTACGGCGAGAGATCGCGAACGCCCAGGCCGGTCTGCCAGCGCGGGTCGTGTTCAAGATGAACGCGCTCGAGGATCGCGACTTCACGAGACTCCTGTACGAAGCGGCACAGGCTGGAGTAAAAGTGGACCTCATTGTCCGCGGGATCTGTCGCATCCGGCCAGGGCTGCCAGGGCTTAGCGAGAATGTCCGGGTGGTCAGCGTCATCGGGCGGTTCCTGGAACATTCGCGCGTCTACCGGTTCGAAAACGGCGGGGACCCGGAGTACTTCATCGGCAGTGCGGACGTGATGAAACGGAACTTGGACGGTCGCATCGAGGTGCTCACTCCGGTCCGCCGTCCAGAGCTCAAGGAGCACCTCGCGATGCTTCTGGAGCTGCTGCTCAACGACGAGCGGCAGGCGTGGCGACTCATCGATTCTGCCTGGTCACGGGACGGCACGGTCGATGGGTCAGGGACGCATGCGACCCTTCTCGCGGCCGCGCCATTCAGTTAGGCCACTCGCTCCATTTCCCGTTGCCTCGGCGCTGCCATACCATGGACGTTTGGAGGATTGACATGACCGATTGGGTCGCCGAAGAACACCGCTACCTGTTTCAGAACTACGGACGTCAGCCGGTGGTGATTGAGCGCGGTGAGGGGACCCGTTGTTGGGACGTGGATGGCAAGGAGTACCTCGACTTCGTCGGTGGGATTGCGGTCAACATCCTCGGCCATGCCCATCCGGCGGTTGCAAACGCGCTCGCTGAGCAGGCGAAGAAGCTGATCCACACGTCGAACTTGTTCTACACGATTCCGATGATCGAATTGGGCAAGTTGCTGGTCGAGAATTCGTGTCTGGACCGCGTGTTTTTCTGCAACTCCGGGACGGAAGCGATCGAGGCCGCGATCAAGTTGGCCCGGCGCTTCGGTTACGACCGCGGTGATGGGGCGTACGAGATCATCTCGTTTGTCGATGGCTTTCACGGACGCACAACCGGAGCGCTGGCCGCGACGGGGACGCTGCGCTATCGGGAGCCGTTTGAACCGCTCGCCACGGGATTCAGCCACGTGCCGTGGAATGATCTGGAAGCCGTGAAGGCAGCGACGAACGAACGAACCGTGGCGGTCTTGATGGAGCCGATCCAGGGCGAAGGCGGCGTGAACATGCCCGCCCGGGGATTCTTAAGAGCGATACGTGAGTGGTGTGATGAGAACCGGTTGCTCTTGATTTACGATGAGATTCAGACCGGTATTGGCCGCACGGGGACGCTCTTCGCCTACGAGCAGGAGGGCGTGGAGCCGGACATTATGTGCCTGGCCAAAGGCCTCGGCGGGGGCATGCCGATCGGGGCGATGCTCGCGCGCGAGTCGATTGCGGCACACTTCGTGAAGGGCGACCACGGCACGACTTTTGGAGCGAACCCTCTCGCGACCGCGACGGGCCTTGCCACCGTCCGCTACGTGCTCGACAACGACGTGTGCGGGCAGGCGACACGCGGATCGGAGCGGCTGTTCGCGCGCCTCCGTTCGATGGAAGATCGGCTGCCGGTTGTAACCGAGGTGCGCGGCCGTGGGATGTTGCTCGCGGTTGGCCTTTCCAAGGACTGTTCCGCTGAAGTTGTTGACGCGTGCCGGGAACACGGACTGCTGGTGAACAACGTGCGTCCTAACGCGATTCGCCTAATGCCGCCGTTGAACACGACCGACGATGAGATCGACCGCGCGTGCGACATCCTTGAGGCGGCGATCGTGACCGCAACCACGGTGGCTGCGAAATAGCTTCGCGCCCTGTGAAGCGCTCGCCAGCGGGCGTAGGATTCAGAGACCACGAAAAGGGGACCGACATGGGTGACGAGTTTCGAGACTTCACGCTGGCGGCCGTGCAGGCTGCCCCGGTCTACCTCGATCGCGAGGGTTCCACGGAGAAGGCCTGTCGGTTGATCGCCGAAGCAGGGGCTCTTGGTTCCGACCTGGCGGTGTTCGGGGAGACGTGGATTTCCGGGTATGCCGCGTTTGCAGAACGTCCCGGGAATCAGAAGATGGGCGATGTCTTGAAGCGGTTCATCTTGAACGGGGTTGAGGTGCCGTCGGCAACCACTGATGCGCTCTGCCGCGCAGCCCGAGCGGCGGGCACCGACGTGGTCATTGGCGTGGCCGAGCGGGATTCGATGACCGGCGGGTCAATCTACGCGACGCTGCTTTTCATCGGTCGCGAAGGGGTGTTGCTGGGGAAACATCGCAAGCTCAAGCCAACGTTCTACGAGCGGGCCGTCTGGGGCGAAGGAGATGGGAGCACCTTGCGGCTGTACGACCGGCCGTATGGGCGGCTTGGCGGGTTGAACTGCTGGGAACACCAGATGGTCCTTCCAGGGTATGCGCTCATCGCCCAGGGGCTGCAGGTGCACGCGGGTGCCTGGCCAGGCGGAACGCACACGCGCCAGGAAGTGCTTTCGCGGGCCTTCGCCATGCAGTCTGCCGCATATGTAGTGATGGCCGGTGGGCTGCTGAGGGAAAAGGACATTCCTGCTGAACTGCGCGAGCTGGTGAGGCCGATGAACGGCCACTCCGGCATCATCGGTCCCGATGGCGAAATCATTGCCGGGCCGTTGCTGGACGAGGAGGGTATCCTGACCGCCAAAGCGAACCTCGGTACGGTGATGCTTCAGAAGATGATCGCGGACCATGCCGGCCACTACACGCGGCCGGACGTATTCGAGTTCCGCGTGAATGCCGTACCCAAGCACGTTGCCACATTCACGGGCCGCGAGGTGTTTGCTGGCGAGACGAAGGAGGCTCTGAGCAATGGAATTGCGTCTGGGGCTATTCGCAACCCGGTTGAGTTGGCCGGAGCTGTCCGGGATCATGTGCCTGGGTCTGTGAAACGCGGCCGGAGGTAACTAGTGGCCGCGGCGCTCGCTGTGGTGACCGTTGCCGGTGTGCTCTTCCTGGTGATCGGCTGGATGGGGCTTGTTGGGAGTCTGCCGCCGAATCACCTCGTCGGCATCCGTACGCCTTACACCCATAAGTCGGCCGAGAACTGGTTTGCGACCCACCGCGCGGCCGCGCCCGTGTTGATTTGGGTGGGCGTCGCGGTTCTGGCTGCTGGGCTGGCGTTTCTGCCGTTCGCGCTTCTCGGCGTTCTCGGTGACAGGTTGGTCCTGGGCCTGGTCAGCGGCCTCGGGATGATGCTGCTGGTGGGAGCGGTCGCGTCGTGGCTCTACGGAACGCGGACGGCGCGCCGTCGACCGGGCTAGCGCGGTTTCCCCGGTTCGAGCTCTGGGCGGATACTTAAGGCACCTCCTCTGAAGCATTCGCGAAGGAAGACAACAGTGCCGAAGCTTGTCCTCGCCTACTCCGGTGGGCTTGATACTACGACCGCGATCAAGTGGCTTTCCGTCGAACAGGGATACGACGTGATCGCCCTGAACATCGATGTTGGCGCGAGCCGCGAGCAGCCAGTGGTGGAGTCGCGCGGGATGGCGGCCGGCGCGCTTAAGGTGCGCGTGATCGACGCGCGCGAAGACTTCATCCGCTATTTCGCATTCCCCGCGTTGGCGGCGGGAGCGATGTACCAGGACGCCTACCCACTGGCGACGGCGCTGGCTCGGCCATTAATGGCCAAGCTCCTGGTTGATGTTGCCCACGAAGAAGGCGCGGACGCCGTCGCTCACGGCTGCACCGGAAAAGGCAACGACCAGGTTCGGTTCGATATTGGGATCATGACGCTGGACCCGTCCCTCAAGATCGTCGCCCCGACGCGCGAAAATGCAATGGCTCGCGAGATGCAAATCGAGTACCTGCATAAACACGGCATCGACATTCCATGGGGCAACAAGGGCCCTTTCAGCATTGACGAAAACATCTGGGGACGGAGCGCGGAGGCGGGCGTGCTCGAAGATCCGTGGCAAGAACCCCCCCCCGAGGCATACGAGTGGACTCGCAGCGTCCAGGAAGCTCCTGTGCAGCCCGAGTACGTGGAGATCGCTTACGAGCACGGCATGCCCGTTTCTTTGAACGGCGAGCAGTTGGGGCCTGTTGAACTGGTC
>JBDTVB010000076.1:0-7675 GCA_040007415.1 Anaerolineaceae bacterium | reverse complement strand
GTCACGACAGTCCCGTCGACTGCGACTGCTGCCACCGGCACCGCTACCGGCTCCGCCGGAACGTTCACCCAGCTCATGAGTGACAACGTGTTCGGCACGAAGACGTTCACACTCAGCATCGGCCAACCGGTAACGTTCAACCTGGTGAACAACGGCAAGGTCGTTCACAACATGCGAATCGCGGACGCCAAGGGCAGCTACGACAGCAGCCAGAGTGCGGTCTCCGTCCCGGAACTCGTCCCGGCCGGCAAAACCGGTACGCTAACGTGGACGCCGACGGCCGCGGGAACCTACGACTTCCGCTGCGATGTTCACCCGGATCAGATGACCGGCACCATCACGGTGAAGTAGGGCCCGAATCTACAGTTCACCCGTTCCATCGGCCACGCTGCGGGGCCCCACGGGTCTGTTGAACCCGATGGGACCGGATATTGGTTTTGCCCAAGCGTGGCGACGTCCTCGGAACGTGGGCTACGCTGCAGGACGCCTGCCGATCTGCGCAACGGGGGTGTCCTTGAGGACTTGCGCCAGCGTGTCGGTGTCCGTGTCGTTGGTGATCTTCACGGATGGCTCCCCAGTCTGCCGATCCTATCTGAGTGCGCCGCCCGTTGACCTGTTCAATTCGCGGAGACACCTCGCGTTGTGCGCGGCCGGCCGGTAGCGAAGAGGTGTCGGCGGCGCCGTCCGGTCGGCGCCACGGTTAGGCGCCTTCGTCCCCTTCCCGCCCCCTTTGTGCGCCACCACCAGCCCGGGTAATCTTCTGTCTGTGAAGAAGACCGATGTCCAACCGTTCGGCGCGGTCACGGTTATCGTGGTCGTCGCTCTCTTCGTCGTCATCGCCGGCAGCCAGCATGGAGCATCCGTCGGCGGCATCCGCGTATTCGCACTCTGCGCTGGAATCGCATTCGCCATCCAATGGCTGGTATTCATCCCCTCATACATCGCTCGGACGGAACGGCTATTCGACCTCACCGGCAGCATCACCTATATCACTGTCACGGTGGTCGGAGTTGTGTCGGCCGGTAATTGGGAGCCCCGTTCGCTGATCATCTCGGGCCTCATCGTCGTTTGGTCGATCCGGCTGGGTTCGTTCCTCTTCCTCCGCGTGCTCGGTTCGGGAGGCGACCGCCGCTTCGAGGTGATCAAGCGGCATTTTCCGTCGTTTCTTCTGACCTGGACATTGCAAGGCCTTTGGGTGTTGCTCACAGCCGGAGCGGGGCTGGCAGCGATAACTACTGCGGAGCCGGTGTCACTCGACTGGGTTGCCTTCGTCGGTGTGGCGGTCTGGACCGTTGGTTTCGCGATCGAAGCGATCGCTGACAACCAGAAGCGAGCGTTCAGAAGGGATCCGAACAACCGCGAGCGCTTCATCCGCAGCGGCCTCTGGGCGTGGTCGCGCCACCCAAACTACTTCGGTGAAATCGTCCTCTGGGTTGGGATCGCCCTGATCTCGGCCTCGGCCCTGGCTGGCTGGCAGTGGGTGACCATGGTGTCGCCGGTATTCGTGTTCGTCCTGCTGACCCGGATCAGCGGAATCCCGCTGCTCGAACGTCGTGCGAACAAACGGTGGGGAGAAGAGCCGGAGTACCAGAGGTATCGAGCCAGAACGCCGGTGCTCGTGCCCCGGCCTCCTCGATAGGCGAGTCGTCAGTCACGTGCGATGCTTCTCCGAGCATGGCGAGCGATCTGCCGATGATCGGACCTGCACAACCGCGTTTGCTTGCCACACGCCCGCTCGGTGACCGTGAACTGCATCCACTAACTGGATGCCTTCGACCTTCGGAGAATAGCTCGTGCAGACGTGCGACAACCCAGTGTCCGGAGGGGCTAAACTCCAGCAGTGTTTCGGTTCACTTCTATCCGGCGGTGCGTCACAATACCGGCGTTCCTTCCAGCATGGGCCACCGTGCTGGTCGCCGCACCGATCCCCATGCCTTCGTGTCTTGTTGGTGACCTCGCCCGTCGCACACGCCGCGCCTGGACTCGCGGATATCTCATGCTTCTGGTCTACCTGAGTTGCGAGGCTGAGCGCTCGACAGTGAACGCTGGCTGCATAAGCGCTGGGAAGAGGTCGACGACTGGGTTTCGACGCTTTGGAAGTCTCAAACGCTCGGCGATCGAGGGCCGACTATGCTGACCTCCGTTTACCAGAGTCCTGCTGTTGACTAGGGCCGCGGATCTTGGAACGCCGGGTTCAACGGCCCTTGTCTGGTTCCGTCGAGATTTGCGCGTCCACGACCACCCCGCGCTCACCGCCGCTCTCGCCGGTTTCAGGCAGGTGGCTTGTCTTTATGTTCTCGATGACCGGTTGCTCCGCGGCCAAATGGCATCGCCGAATCGGACATGGTTCCTGCGCGAATCGGTGGCTGAGCTTTCCGCGGCGATCGAGGCCCGCGGCGGCAGCCTCGCCATCCACCATGGAAGGCCAGAGTCCGTTATCCCCGCCGTCGCTCGCAGCATTGGCGCCCAAGCTGTATTTGTGAGCCGCGACTATAGCCCATTCGGACGGGCGCGCGACCGGCGGGTAGCTTCCACGCTGGCGCGCTCCGGGACCGAGTTTATCGAGATGCCGGGAGTGCTAGCGGTTGAGCCAGAAGAGATCGTCAATGCCACTGGTGGCGCCTTCTCGGTCTTCAGCGCCTTCTTCCGGCGATGGAGCGTCATCCCTCTCCGGACCGTCCTTTCGCCACCCGAGCAGATCCCGGCTCCGGCCGCGAACGCAGCGCTTTCTACACGAGACCTGGAAGCGCTGACGGCGGCCGCACCTCCAGTAGCTCCGGTAGGCCCGGGCGAGTCGGCAGCACGGGAGCGGCTGGAACGATTCCTCGCGGACGCTGCTTGGCGGTACGCCGCCGACCGCGACCGGATGGACCGCCCTGACACCTCTCGGGTCAGTCAAGACTTACGGTGGGGGTTGCTTTCTCCGTTGGAGGTCCTGAGCCGGAGCGCGGCGGTGGATGCAACAGAGTTTGTTCGGCAGGTCGCCTGGCGCGACTTTTACTCCCACCTCGCATGGTATTCGCCGAGGGTACTTCGCGAGCCCTACCAGACCGGCTTCGCCGACCTCCGCTGGGCGACCGATCAGACGGCCCTCAAGGCGTGGGAGGGCGGACGTACGGGGTACCCGGTGGTCGATGCGGCAATTCGCCAGCTCGTCGCGACGGGTTGGATGCACAACCGCTCACGAATGATCGTCGCGTCGTTCCTGACAAAACACTTGCTTGTGGACTACCGAAAGGGCGAACGGTTCTTCATGGAACACCTGCTCGACGGGGACGTCGCCGTCAACAATGGTGGGTGGCAGTGGGCGAGTTCGACCGGAGCGAGTGCTCAGCCTTACTTCCGAGTTTTCAACCCCATGCTACAAGGCAAGCGGTTCGACCCCGACGGGAGCTTTGTCCGGAGCTGGCTGCCTGAGTTGGAGGACTTCCCAACGCGGTTCATTCACGAGCCCTGGTCGGCGCCTCCGGACGTCCAAGTGGCTGCCCACTGCGTGGTGGGGCGCGACTACCCGGCGCCGATCGTTCCGCACGAAGGCGCAGCCTTCCGCGCTAGGGACTTCTTCGGGTCGCAACTGCGTGCGCGTGAGTCGTAGGTCAGACAGTGCAGGCAAATCGGGGATCATGGCGAACCTCCCACGGGCCTCACTACGTTTAGCTGGCAGCAGAAGAGGCTGGATCACCATCTGGTAACGTTTGTTATGACCCTAGAAAGCGCGTGTTTCGCAGGCCCACGGGTACAAGCGCTACACAGTTCGCCCTCGCTCAGCCTCGCACGGCGTCTAGCCATTCGGCCCTGCGCGCCATCGCCTCGGGCATTCTCCGGAAGATCTGCTTGTGCATGGGCGTCAGTGAGTTCCAATAGAGGAGACCAAGAACGCCGGCGGGGTGGAACCGGGCGGAAGTGATCAGGCGGCTGGCGCGGTCACCAAAGGGGACGACTTCGAACTCCAGGATTGCCGTTCCGGGTAGGCGCATCTCCGCAAGGAGTGTAAGCCGCCGGCCCGGGTCGATGGACACCACCCTCCAGAAGTCGACAGTATCGCCGACCCGCAGCTCCGCAGGATGACGGCGACCGCGTCGCATTCCCGGACCGCCCGCCAACCGATCCATCAGACCGCGTACTTGCCAGAGGACGTTCCCGAAGTAGTACCCACTTTCGCCACCGATGCTGGAAACGACTTTCCAGGTGCTCGTCGCTGCGGCCGCCACCTGGACCTCCGTCCGCTCCCCCTTGGCGTAATAGGAGATCTCTGGGTTATAGCCTCGGAAGACCAGCGCTCCTTCAGTCCAGCGGGCGGGCACGGCGAGGCTCCGCTCCTGTTCGAGCGCGGCGAGGATCGCCTCGCGGTATGAGTGGAGTTGGATCGGCGCAACGCTTCGGATTGCCCGGTCGTCAGGGATCAAGTCATGGCTCAGCCCGTCGATTAAAGGGCGGGCGACCGACGCGGGAACGGCGGTGACGAGACCGAGCCAGTACGAGGAAAGTCGGGGCGTCAACACCGGCACCGGCACAATCAGACTGCGCTTGCCCACCACCGCCGCGAAGGTCGTGAGCATCTTCCCGTAGGAGATCGTCTCGGGGCCTCCAACCTCATAGGTCTTCCCAGCCGTTTCCGGTTTCTGCGCAAGGAGCACCAGGTAGGCGAGCAAGTCCTCCAGCGCGATTGGTCGGGTGCGCGACTTCACCCACCGCGGCGTGATCATGATCGGCAGATGGTTCGCGAGGTCGCGGATGACCTCGAAGCCAGCTGAGCCAGCGCCGACGACGATACCGGCTTGCACCTCGGTCACCGAGATAGGCCCGTCGCGCAGCACCTCGCCTGTCTCAAGACGGGAGCGCAGGTGCTCACTGGCGTCGGCCGCTGGCTGGAGGCCGCCAAGGTAGATGATTCGTCGCACGCCAGCGGAGGCTGCCGCGTCGCGGAAGTTGGCGGCAGCCTCGCGATCGAGGCGGGCGAAGTCCCCGCCGGAGCCCATCGAGTGGACCAGGTAGAACGCGACGTCAACCCCTTGCAGCGCCTGCGCGAGCGATGCGGGCGCCAACGCGTCGGCCGCGACAAGTTCAACGCCTGCCCAGTTGCGTGCCTCGAGGATGCCGACATTGCGAGCAGTAGCAACGACAGAGAAGCCCTGCTCGAGCAGCTTTGGAACGAGATTCGTGCCGATATAACCGCTTGCGCCGAACACGAGTGCTTTCACGATGAGGAACCGCCTTCCAATGCGCGCATGTCAGCCCGTCGGCATCTCTAGAGATAGCTCATCCGAGCTGCTAAGCGACCTGCGGCTATCCAGAGCCCTCACGGGGCGCTTCCGACGCCATTCAGCAACCAAGTTCACCAGAGTTACCACTGCAGCCCTGCCGGCGCTTGACCCTGGTCCAGTTGTTCCGCAGGAACTCCTGCAGCTTCAACTTAAACGGCAGATCCGAGCGAAGCAAGTTCGACATCGAGCTGGAGCCCCGCCTCGCCGGCATCGTCGATGCCTTCCTTGCGCGCTTTGAAAGCGGGGTCAGGGCTGCTCCGCCACCGGCTCGGCGTTCACCTCGGCCATGAGCTTCATGAACCGCCCGAGCGTCTCGACCCGCTCTGCCATGGATTCGCCTGCGGGGGCTGCGCTGATTGTCGTGACGCCGGCATCACGGTAAACGCGGATGCGCTGTCATTGGCGACCGCTGGACGATACTCATGCTGCGTGACTTGTCCTGGGGCCGGCGACGATTCACAACGCTCCTCGAGTCCCTGAAGGGCATCTCGGCCAACCTGCTTTCGGACCGCCTGAAGAAGCTCGAGGAGCACGGTATGGTCGAGCGGGTCTTCTATAGCGACCATCCGCCTCGTGCTGAGTACAAGCTCAGTGAGAAGGGCAGGGCGTTCATCCCGGTCCTCGTGGCGCTGCATGCGTACGGCGAGGAGTGGGAGCCGGCGTGGGCCACCGGTCCCGAATCAACAGACTGAACTGCTCCGAGACACTTGCCACCTCCGGCCACTGCCGCCTCGAAAGGCGCCATTCCGCTGATCCCCAGGGCTAACGACCCGCAATCCGCAGAGGACCGCCGGTCGAAGTTTCGGAAGGTCCGCCGGGTAGTTGACGATTCAGGGCAGGTAGGCGATGCGACTTGTCGGCCCGAGCAAGTCCGGGATGATTCGTTGCGCATCGCGGACGAAGTCGACCATCAACGGACGTGTCTCGCGCGGATCGATGATGTCCTCCACGGCGAAGGCGTGAGCAGTGCGGAAAGGCGAACCGAGGGTATTGAGCCGAGCCTCGATCTCGGCGCGCTTCGCTTCCGGGTCCTCGGCGGCGTCGATTTCCCTGCGGTACGCTGCGGTTACTCCACCTGAGATGTGCATCGAACCCCAATGCCCCGAAGGCCAGGCGAAGCGACGGTACATCGCTGTACCGCCGCGGAAGTGCAGGCCGCCGGCCACACCGTAAGCCTGGCGGATAAGGAAGCACATGTAGGGCATCCGGGAGAGGGAGAGGAGTGAGACGATGCGCGCACCGGCGCGGACGATGCCCTTCTTTTCTTCCTCCAGCCCCACCATGAAGCCCGGCTCGTCGCAGAAGTAGATGAGTGGCAGGTGGAAGGTGTCGCAAAGTTGCATCAGGCGAGCCGACTTCTCGCCGGCAGCCTTGTCCATGGAACCGCCGAGGAAACGCGGGTTGTTGATCATCACGCCAACCGGGTAGCCATCGACGCGCGCGAGCCCGGTGATGCGGGAGCGAGCGAACTCGGGCTGGATCTCAAAGAACGAGACCCTGTCGAGGACCATCTCGAGGATCTTGCGGGGGTCGTAGACACGTTTGCGATTCTCGGGGATGACTGAGAGCAGCGCCTCTTCGCGGCGCTCAGGGTCGTCGATCGGTTCCGTGCGCGGAGGCAGGTCCCAGATGCTCGACGGGAGGTAGGAGAGGAATCGTCGCACCTGCGCGAGGGCGTCCGCTTCGTCGACGGCGAGGTTCGCAACCACACCGGACGTGCGAACCTGGATGTCTTCGTTTCCCAGGTCCTCCTTCGTAATCGTGATGCCGAGCCCAGCCTTCACGACCGGCGGTCCGGCGACGAAGAGCTGACTCGTGCCCTTCACCATCACGTTGAAGTGGCACATCGCCGCCTGGACCGCTGGCAGTCCGGCGACGGAACCCATGACCGCGGACACGCACGGCACCATCTGCAGCAGCTCCGTATCGAGCACCCGGTCATTGGCCGGCAGGTAGGTGCGGCCCATGGTTTCGAACGTGCGCACACTCCCGCCCGTCGCATCGAGAAGGCGGATGAATGGCAGCTTCAGCGAGTAGGCCTGCTTCACAGCCCAGCCCGACTTATCCGCGACCGAACCATCGGCGGAGCCACCGCGAATGGTGAAGTCGCCCCCATGAACGACAACCTTCCGGCCATCGATTCGGACGATGCCTGTCACCGAGTTCGCGGGAGTGAGAGACTCAATTTGTTCGCCGACGTACGTGGCGCGTCCGGCGAGGACGCCCGTTTCCTGGAATGTGCCGACGTCCGCGAGGAGGTCGAACCGCTCGCGGACGGTGAGCTTGCCGCGGCCCTTGTGGAAGGCGACTGAATCAGGCCCGCCCATCTGGCGGGCAAGGTCCGCCCGGCGTTGAAGCTCATCGACATCGGCCTGCCAGGACATGGGCGTGCTCCAAGAAGAGGTTTGCGG
>JBDTVB010000075.1:0-7711 GCA_040007415.1 Anaerolineaceae bacterium | reverse complement strand
GAACCGCCACCTCGCCTTCGGGCAGGGGATCCATTTCTGCCTTGGCGCACCGCTGGCCCGGCTGGAAGCGAAGGTTGCCCTCGAAGAGTTCTTGCTGCGAACGAGCCACTTCGAACGAACCGACAGCGAACTGTTGCTGCGCGTGCCCACGTTCATCATGCGCGGCGTGCGCAAGCTCCCGCTGGCGGTGACCGCAAAGCTGCCTGCGACCGTTTAGGCGGCCGCTATACTCACAGGATGAACACCATCTGCCGGACGTGCGGCACCACTCTCCAGTCTGAAATCTCGCGAGACTATGGGCTCTGCGGTGCTTGCCGCCACGCATGGGAACACCTTGAGGACGAGGCCGTCCGCGAGGCACAGAAGTCCGCAGAACTGGCGAAACCCGCTCCCCGCGAAACCCGGCCGGAGCGCTTCGAAAGCTAGTGCTTCAGCGTGGGCATCGGTTGGCCGGTGGCCTTCAGGCGCGCTTCTTCCTCGGGGCTTGGCTCGTAGATCGCCTCAAGTTCGTTGCCGTCGGGGTCAAGGAACATCACGTTGCACTGGCGGTCGCTGTAGCCGACGATCTCCGCCTTGTGCTCGATGAGCCGCGCGTGCAGCTTCTCCAGATCTTCGACTGAAGCCATCTCCCACGCCATGTGGTAGAGGCCTACGCGCGCCGGGTCCGGGCCTGCGGCATCGGCTGGTAGTTGAAAGAGCGCCAGTTCGTGTGAGGCGTCTGCGCGGTTGCCGAGGAAAGCCATCTTTGGGCCGGGGCGCCCCTTCAGGCCAAGTCCGAGGACATCGCGGTAGAACGTGACGGCGCGGTCCACGTCGCGCACCCGCAGCGCGAGGTGCCCGAGCATAGTTGGGGAACCGGGTGTGTTGGCCACTGATGATTGCCTCCTGAGGGTCCTGCGGACGCATCGAACGTTGGCGCACCTTACATCCGGCGGAGGAGCGCGGCAATCGCGACGAAAGCAAGTGCTAGGATGCCGAATGCAAACTCAGACTTTCGGTTCGATCACCGTAAACGCCATTGTGGATGGCGAACTGCAGTTGCCCTTCGGGCGCGCCTTCCGCGGCTTTGATCACGCCAGCTTCGCTCGCTACGGCGGGATTTCGGGCGATTCGATCGCCGCGCTGTTGACGACGTTCGTAATACGCGCTGGCGGCAAGACGATCCTCGTTGACACCGGGCAGGGCACGAATCTGGGCGACATGGCAGCCGCGGGCTTTGGGGGCAGTTGTGGACTCCTTCCGGGCGCGCTTGCAGCTTCCGGGATCACCCTGGAAAGCGTTGACTTCGTTGTGCTCACGCACCTGCACGGTGATCACATCGGCTGGAACATGACCGCTGGCGACGCCCCGCGCCCGATGTTTCCGCGTGCCCGCTACCTGGTCAGCCGAACCGAGTGGGCGCACTGGTCAGTGACCGCCGACCCGACCGTTGCCCGCTGCGTGCGCCCGCTTGAAGCGACCGGCCAGCTCGAGCTCGTGGCCGACGACCACAGCGTTGTCCCCGGCGTAACCCTGCTGCCGACTCCGGGGCACACGCCTGGTCACGTGAGCGTCCTCGTTTTCGACGGTGGCGTGGGCGGCGTGATTACCGGGGATGCCGTACATCACCCTGCCGAGTTCGAGGCGCTCGATGTCAGCCCGCGGTTCGACATGGATCCTGCTCAGTCGGGAGCTTCGCGGCGGGCGCTTGCCGAGCGTGTTGAGGCGGAAGGACTGGTGGTGATGGGCGGGCACTTTCCGGCGCCTACCGCAGGCAACATCGTGCGCGTGGGTCAGGAGCGCACATGGCGCTGGCTCGGGGCATAACGCTGGCCAAAGTGCGGCCGAATTCTCGACGATTCCTGTTCCCGAGCCCGGTTAAGGCGAAAACGTGGGGTTTCGCTTACTACGCCATTCATCGGCGCGTGGTACGGTTCCTCCATCCACACCGGCGCTACGCGCCCTTGCGGAATCCTGAACCAGAACCGCGAACCTTGCTGAGGCTTAGGCCTCTCAAGCATCGGAGGCCAGTCACTCTTGTCCGCCCTCGCCGCCGCCAGGTCAACCACCGAACCCGAGACCAATCCCAACGACGACTACAATGAACTCCGCCGTCTCGTAAAAGCGCAGGGCCTGCTCGACGCGCGCCCGGGCTACTACTGGGCGAAGACGCTGCTCGCGCTCGGCACGTTGGGCGCGGTCATCGCCATGGCGCTGCTCGTTTCGAGCGCGTGGCTGGTGATGCTTGCGGCCGTCCTGCTGGGATTCGCCTCGACACAGATCGCTCTCCTTTCGCACGATGTCGGCCATCGCCAGGGCTATCGCGGTGCGAAGACAAACCTGATCGCCCGGTACTTCTTCGGCAACGTCCTGCTCGGGGTCAGCCATTCGTGGTGGAACGTGAAGCATAACCAGCACCACGCCACGCCAAACCACATCGACCTGGACCCGGACATCCAATTTCCGATGATCGTCTTCCGCGCGGACCAGATCTCCACCCGTGCGCGCTGGCTACGGCCGCTGATCGCTATCCAAGCGTTCCTGTTTGTATTCCTGCTGCCATTCCAGGCGATCAACATGCGGCAGGCGAGCATCCAGCACCTGCGCACCAAGAACGCGAAGCAGCCGTGGCTCCAGGCGTTCTTCATGGCCGTGCACTTCGGCCTCTACCTCTGGCTGCTGATCGCCCTCGGCAGCATCCCGATAGCGCTCGGCTTCTTCGCCGTCCATCACGCCGTGTTCGGTCTCTATAACAGCTCCGTGTTCGCGTCGAACCACAAGGGCATGCCGCTCACCGACAACAACACGCGCATGGATTTCCTTCACGAGCAGGTGCTGACATCGCGAAACATCCGCGGCCACTGGCTCACGGACTTCTGGTACGGCGGGCTCAACTACCAGATCGAACACCACCTCTTCCCGACGATGCCGCGCATCAACCTTTCGAAGGCGCAGGTCCTCGTCCAGGAGCTCTGCGCTGAGAAGGGCATTGATTACCACAACACCGGACTGTTCGAAGGCTACCGCGAGACCTTCAGCCACCTGCACACGGTGAGTTCGTCGTTACGGGACGGCAGCGTGGCGTAAGCCGCGAGGCGGCTGTTCCCGCCCCGGAGGCAGTTCATGAGGAAACCGCTTTTCGCAGTTTGTGCGCTTGCCGCTGCTCTATCCTTCGCCGCTTGCTCGAACAGGGCGGACGGCGCGCCAACTCCAACGCCACCAACCGCTACCCCAACTGCCGCCAGCAGTCCCATCCCGGTCGCGACGGCGGTGCCAACACCGACCCCGCTCCCGACAGTCGAACCGCCTGACCTGAAGCTGCGGCTGGTGAACGTCGCGAGTGGAGCCAACTCAGACCTGCCCGTCGGCTTCGGTCGCACCCACGCTTGGTCCGGGGACAGCTCACGGTTGGCCGTGGCGAGCGAAGATGGTCTCAGCTTCGGTGCCATAAACACTCAGAGATTCACGCGGCTTTGGGCGGCATCATGCGGAGCGGTAGAGTGGTCTCCGACACATAACCAAGTAGCGGCGGCCTGCGCGGACGGTCTCCTTGTCATCGATATCAGCGGCCAGGTGATCACCCGCGACCAGACTGTGGGCGGCGAATGGGCCCGGCTTTCGCCGTGGGTACATTGGGCACCGGATGGCAAGTCGGTCGCGTACGGCTCGTTCAACGGCGACGCGACGGTGATATTGACGAGCGACGGAAGCCGCAAGCGCATCCCTGGAGGATTCATGAACGCGCAATGGCTCCCAGACGGGCGACTGCTGACCTTCGAACAGCCCACCTACCGCGACGCCGCAACCATTCGAGTTCACGATCCTGCGAAGGACTATGCAGTTGTGACAACGGCGGTTACACGAGCCGGAGCGCAAGGCCTCGGGATCGACCGCGAGGGCAACTACGCCGCCTTCGGCGTCTACGGCCCCCCGGCGGCCAGCGGTCTTCCTCGAATCCTTCCATCGAACGTCGTTGTGGTGCGGATCGCCGACGGGCAGGAGGTTGCGACGTTCCCGGCGTATCCCGGCTACGAGACGATCGATTTTTCGCCAGACGGCCGTTCGGTGCTCATGCAGACCGACCTCTGCGGGCCGGGTTGGTCGTTGGCCGTTGGCGCACTAGATGGCTCTATTCGGGCGATCACCCGCGGGTCCTTCATGGTGACGAAGTTCTCGCCGGACGGTTCGCAGGTTGGTTTCACGCGGGGCACTGAACTGTGGGTGGTGGCGAACGACGGGAACACTCCCGCGCGCCGCCTGGCGGAAGGCGTCCACGGACCAGCGGGCTTCGAATGGTCCCCGGATGGCAAGTGGATAACGGTGCCGCCGTACTTCGGCGGCTTCGATCAGTGCAATTGAATCCGCAAATCCGTCGGTGGCTGACCAAGTTCATTGTCTTGGCCCGGAGCATCTAGCCGATGTAGGCTCCGCCGGGGTTGAATCTCACGACCCAGAGCCACGTCCAGCCCAGTCCCGATGGAGTCGCCTGATGACCAGCCACATCGAAACCGCCGACGAACTTCTTGCCAATGCGCGCGCCCTTGCTCCGCTGCTCCGGAACGCCGCCGAAGAGATCGATCAGGCGCGGCGGTTGCCCCCGAACATCGTGGGGGCCCTCAGGGACGCGGGCTGCTTCCGGATGTCCATGCCCCGTGTCTGGGGTGGCTGCGAAGTTGACCCGATGGCACAGAACCGTGTCATCGAGGCGATCTCCGCAGCGTCGGGATCCGCCGGGTGGTGCGTCATGATCGGCGCGGCTAATGCCTACTTCACGGCTTTTCTTGACCAGGCCGTGGCCCGAAAGATGTTCCCAGACGTCAACATGGTAATCGCCGGTGCGCTCGCTCCGCCCGCCCGCGCGATTGTCGCCCCCGGCGGTTACCGGGTGACCGGCCGGCTGCCGTTCGGCAGTGGCATCACCCACGCCGACTGGGTGGCGGCGGGGGCGGTTGCGTTCGATAACGGTCAGCCAGTCGCCGGTCCGGACGGTTCGCCGAAACGGTTCTGGGCGCTGGCCCCCATCGAGCAGGTCGAGGTGCTCGATACCTGGCATTCCAACGGGCTCAAGGGGAGCGGCAGCAACGATTTCGTGTTCAATGACCTGTTCGTGCCCGCCGAGCGCGTGTTCACCCTGGATCATCCGTCGGAACAGCGGGCAGGCCCTCTCTACCAGTTGCCCACGCTCTTCCTGGCCAATCACCCCGGCGTCCCGCTCGGCATCGGGCGCGGCGCCATTGAGGAGTTTACAGCCATCATCCGGGACAAGCCCCCAAAGTTCGGGGTTGCTGCCCGAGACCAGCCGTCAGTCCAGGCAGCACTTGCGAACGCTGTCGTACTCGTCGAATCAGCCCGCGCGTTCGTCTTCGAATCCCTCGGGGCACTGTGGGAAAGCCTGGTCGCCGGCCGCGAAACAACCACGGAAGAGCGCGTCAGGCTGCGCCTCGCAACCACTCACGCGCACGACGCCTGCGCCCGCGCAGTCCAGCAGTTGTACCACGCCGCCGGCTCCGCCTCCGTTTACGTCCCCAACGTCCTGGATCGCCACTTCAGGGACATTCACACCGCCGACCAGCACGTCATCGCCGGCGGCGTAACGTACGAAGCCGGTGGCAAGGCTCTGTTAACAGGAACCCTGCCGCTCCTCTGGTAGTTTGGCAGCGCACATCATCACTCCGTTCGAGGACGACTGAGAGGCGGAGGCTTACTATGGCTGATGACCACTCCACGACCATATACTGTGACCATGATCAAGAAGCAACGCACGATCCCCGCCGGTGAATTCAAAGCGAAGTGCCTGGCACTGCTCGATGAGGTGCGCGACTCGCAGGAAGAGATCATCGTGACCAAGCGCGGCAAGCCCGTGGCCAAAGTAGTGCCTCTATCCCGGCCCGAGGTTCCCGACCTGCGGCATCTGCTTTCTGGCCCACTGGGCGACATCGAGTCTCCAATTGACGTCGTTTGGGAAGCGGAGCTTTGAACGTAGTCGCCGATACGCACGCGTGGGTGTGGTGGATCATGCGGTCGGGAAACCTGTCGAAGTCTGCGCAAGAATCTCTCTCGTCCGCGGACAAGGTGCTGGTGTGCGCCATCAGCTTGTGGGAAGTCGCGATGCTCGTGGAAAAAGGGCGGATCCCGGTGCTCAGCAATGTCCGAGACTTTCTCAACGCGGCTATCGCACCAGGTCTGATGGAAGTGGTGCCCATCACACCCGCCATCGCCGCCCGTTCCTGCGAGTTCGGTTCGACACTGCATGGCGACCCAGCCGACCGGCTCATCGCGGCGACTGCACTGGAGCTGTCCATCCCGCTGGTCACCAGGGATCAACGGCTCGCGAGAGTTCCCGACCTTCGCACGATCTGGTAGCTTCAAAGCGCGGTCGTATCTGCCCGCACTCACTCATGAGATGGGTGTGAATACCCAAGCGTCGGCCGCGGTGACCTGCTTCTCCGGGCTAAGCGCGGTCCCGCTGCCGCCGCTTGGAAGCTGCGATGACTTGCTGCTCCCCAGGCGTCAAGAGTCTGACTACAAATGAGTCACCGCGCCTCTCAACTACGATGCCCTCCTGCGGGCAGTCTCCGGCTTCCATCAGCTTACCAATGTGGGCCGCTATCCAAGTTGCTTTGTCAGTGTCCGCTCCCGGTAGAATAATTTCGGTTGATGCGTACGAGCTGCTGGAGACGACGAGTTCGTGCGGGATGTTCAAGTCTTTAAGACCTTGAAGCCGGTTGGTATTGGGGTCGAAGCGGAGGACGGACTTCAACACTTCGTTCTGGCGTGCTTTCTGTTGACTGAGTGAGAGAGCAGTCTCAGGCGCGCCGTGACCCTCCTCTGCTCCTCGAACCCGCTGTTTATTGTCGTCCATGAATGTCATCCTACCACGGCCTCGATCGCATGAAATGGAATTCGCCATCGGCTGATGCGCAGGGTGGCGCGGGACCAGTCGTCACGTGCAAGGCAACCTGCTGGTAAGGCTTCCTCTTCCCCAAAATCGACGAAGAAAACGCCCCCGCCTCTTGCGAAGCGGGGGCGTCGGGGGAAACTACGCTCTAGGAGCCCGGGTAGGCCCTAGTAGTCTTCCATCGGGGGCGGTGCGGCCATCGGAGGCTGCGGAATTTCCGCAACCAGCGTCTCGGTGGTGAGCACGAGGGCAGCGATGCTGACCGCGTTCTCGAGCGCCGAGCGCGTGACTTTCACCGGGTCGACAATGCCCAGTTCGAACATGTCTCCCCATTTGTCGTTCTCGGCGTCCCAGCCGTGGTTGGCGTTCTTCAGCTCGCGAATCTTGTTCACAATCACCGCGCCCTCAAGCCCGCCGTTTTCGGCGATCGTGAAGGTTGGGTAGCTAAGCGCCTCGATGAGAAGGTTGATGCCAACCTTCTCGTCTTCGTTCTTGGTCTTCGCTGCAAGGGTCTCGAGGGCCTTCTGGGCACGGATGAGGGCGACGCCCCCACCGACCACGATACCTTCGTCGACGGCTGCGCGGGTGGCGCTCAAGGCGTCCTCCACACGGGCCTTCTTCTCCTTGAGCTCAACTTCGGTCGCCGCGCCAACCTTGATGACGGCAACGCCGCCGGCCAGCTTGGCCAGTCGCTCCTGGAGCTTCTCCCGGTCGAAGTCGCTCGTCGCGTCATCGACCTGGGCCTTGATCTGCTTGATCCGGGCCTGGATCGCTTCGTCGGTGCCGTGGCCTTCGATGATCGTCGTGTCGTCCTTGCCGGAAACGACGCGGCGG
>JBDTVB010000074.1:0-7744 GCA_040007415.1 Anaerolineaceae bacterium | reverse complement strand
AATCGCGGGCTGGCCGAATCGCACTTCGCTCAGCGGAACCAGCGCGACTATCCCAGAACCCAGCGTCATCGCCCGGCGCAGCTCGGCGTACGAGGCGAAGACCAACTTGTCGCCGGATGTTCCCATCCACAGCTCCTGGAGGACCTGGGCGGCAGGGTTGTCACTATTCACCACCGAGGCGCGGACAACCTTCCCGGCCACTCCACCGACGTCCGCCCAGTCGGTCGTCGTCCCTCGCAGCACGCCGTCAAGCTGGCCGGACGTCAGGTCGTCGACGCCGCTCCCCAACGCAGTGACGGGGACAAAGATGCGCGTCACCACCGCATCGTCTCCACCGGAGGAGAACGTGACGTCTGGCTTCTTACCATCGTCAACCGGCTTCAGGCCGGTGCCACTGAGTCGCGCGGGCAATGGTCCGGTGTAGCTGAGCGAGACGTTGGCAGGGAGCGTGGCGGCTGCACCGGGCAATTCGGAGGAGGCGACAGCCGGTGCAGCCGGGTCACTTCCATCCGTCGACCGGACGACGGCAGTGGCGAGAGCAAACAAACTCGAGGCGAGGGCGGCCGCCGAAAGGACAAGTGCCCCGAACCAAGGGTCGTGCCGGTCGAACCACGCACCGCCCATATGCGCGCATGATCTGCGCGGTCAGTCAACGCGTCAATTCCGGCCGGGACGCCGATAGTTTGACCGCGGACGGCGGGGCCTCATGCGCCGCTTCAATCTGCACCCGTTCGACAGGATCAGCGCGTGGTCAGCGGCATTGGCGGTCGCACCCTCGTGCGGAGATCGCGGTGCTCCGGTACGCTTCAGCAACCAGACCAGACAAACGGGGTAACCTCATGCGGCTCGAAGGAAAAGTGACAGCCATCACCGGCGCGGCGACAGGCATCGGCAAGGCGATCGCCTACCAGTTCGCGCGTGAAGGAGCGGCCGTGGCGATCGGCGACATCGATGAGGCCGGCGCGCGCGCCACGGCGAACGAGATCGCCGAGGAGACCGGCGCAAAGACCCTGGGAATGAAGTGTGATGTTGTTTCTCGCGCCGAGGTTGACGCCCTGGTCGCCGCAACGGTGGCGAAGTTCGGGCGCTTCGATGTGATGGTGGCCAACGCGGGGATCGCAATCGGGGGATCGCGGGCACTCGATACCAGCGAGGAAGACTGGGACCGCACCATGGACATCAACGGCAAGGGCGTGGTGTTCTCGAACCAGTCCGCCGCCCGGCAGATGATCGCCGAAGGCCACGGTGGCTCGATCATCAACATGGCGAGTATCGCGGCGCTGAACGGCGTCTCCCCAGTGTTGATGGCCTACTGCGCTTCCAAGGCGGCGGTGATGCAGCTCACGAAGTGCTTCGCCCTTGACCTCGCGCCGCACGGCATCCGCGTCTCATCGATCGCCCCCGGCCTCGTCGACACCGCGATCTGGGGGAAGATGTTCAGCGCGCCGGGGATCCTTGAAGCCGGCATGCGCGAGAACATGGCTGGCAGCGTCCCGCTCGGGCGCATGGCGCTGCCGTCTGACATCGCGAACATGGCGGCCTTTCTCGCGAGCGACGACGCAAGTTACATCACGGGGCAGATCTTTGTGGTCGACGGAGGCCGCACGGTGGGGTTGCCAACGGGACCGGGAGCGCGCTGAGTCTGTAGCTACTTCACTTCGAAATCGCGCTTCATGCCGGACTTGAAATGGTCCTCTTTGCTGCCCGCTTCGCCGGGGACAATGAGGCAGGCGAGCACGTACTTCCCAGCCGGCAAGTCCAGCGTGATCTCGCCGGATTTCTCGGGGTCGATGTCCTCGATTTCGCCGGTGTTCTCGTACGAGCCGTCGGCCTTCACGCGCAGCACGGCGAGTTCGTGCACATCGGTCTTGCTCGCGTTGGTGGCGACGAACCTGGTTGCGCCGTTGGTGACGGAGAGTTTATCGGCGCTCACCTCGAAGCTGGCCAGCTTCACGTTCACCGTGGCCTGGGCCGGTTTCGTGGTCTTCAGGCTGTTGCCGGCGGCGCCGTCTCCGCCGACATCGGCCTTTGCCTCGCCGGAAATCACCAATTCGATGATTGTGGTGTTGCCGCCTGGGATGTAGCACTTGATCTTACCGACACCTGCCACACCCGGGGCGGTGTAGTCCAGGCTTCGAGTACGTCCCGAGGGGACCAGAACCTCTTCGAGCTTCGTCCCATCGATTCCCTCAACTTCACGGTCCCTCTTACCATCGTTCTTCACTTCGAACTTCACCTTTTCGCCGGTAGTGAGTTCGATGCTCGCGGGGGCGCAACCGCCGTCGGTCTGGGTGATGGCGATAACGCGACGGGGCGACCCATCGCCGCTCCCACAGGCAACGGCGAGTGAGGCGAGCGCGGATGCAGCGAGACCGAAAGAGAAGATTCGAGAAAGGGACATGGGGAGCCTCCTTGAGGGCGCACGACCTCGGTAGGAATGAATTCAGAACTAAGCCGGAGGCGGATCGGTCAGCCGCGGCGCTTCGACGGTTTTGGTTGGGGACGCGCTACGAATCGGCATGAAGATGAAGACAACCAGGGCAATGACCAGATAGCCCCAATAGAGGCCGATCTGCGTCACCGAAGGCGCCGAATCGTAGCCCAGCAGGGTCGCGAGGAACTTGCCGAAGGTCGAGGTGATCGAGATGACGTTCTCCGTGTCCCAGGGGCGGTTGCCGAGGTTGGTGATGAGGGCGGCTTCATAGAGTTTGCCGACGGAGTTGGCGAGCAATCCCGCAGCCAACACGATGACGACAATGCCTGAAGCCATAAAGAACGGCTTCAGCGGACCCCGGGACGTGCCGTGGTAGATGCCCACGCCAACGAACGCCGCCACGCCGAAGCCGAGGGCGCCGCCCAACCAGTACTCAGCTCCGGACGTTCCTGTTGTAGAGCCAGCGAAGAGGAAGAGGACGGTCTCCAAGCCCTCGCGGCCGATCGAGGTGGCCGCGAGGAGCACGAGGGCTGTCATCGAACCTCTGGTCAGCGCCGAATCGACGTGCGAACGGAGTTCTGCGGAGATGCCGCTTGCCTGGCGGCGCATCCAGAGGGCCATGCCGGTCAACACGATGACCGCAAAGATCATCGCGAAGCCTTCGAACGCTTCGACAACGCGCTTGTCCAGCTCTTGCGAGGCTATCTCCAGCCCAATGCCAACTCCAAGGCAGATGATCGCTGCGACGCCAACGCCAATCCAGATTTCGCGGAAGTGCTGCTTCTGACCGACGGAGCGCAGGTAGCCAAGGAGGATCGCCACGATGAGCGCCATCTCAACACCTTCGCGCAGCGTGACAAGAAACGAAAACGCCATCCGGGTCCCCTTGGCGGACTTCGTTATTAGTCTTGCCTAATAATCGGAAGAAGTCAACCCACCCGCGCCGCAGGGCGGTCAGGTGCTCGACGCCGAACTGGCGCAGGATCTCGGACGCACCGGTGTTCTCCCTGGGGTTGAGGAGGCAAACCACGTGGCTGACGCCCCGGGTGGCCAACTCGGCGATTTGTTCCGCCGCCTCCGCATTCCCTGAGAACCGATGATGCCTGGCCAATCGAAGGTTCGCACAGCACCCCCGAGTCAGGCCCGGGCCGCTGGCGGGCCCTTCCGATACAGCCCTTCCTGCGCGACGCTCGCCACCAGCGTGCCGTCCTGTCGATACATGTGGCCCCACGTGAGCGCCCGTGCGTTGTGGGCGGCCGGGCTGTCCGTTACATAGAGCAGCCAGTCGTCAAAGTGCGGCGGGTAGTGCCACCACATGGCGTGGTCCAGGCTGGCCGCCGCACCTCCAGGGGTCCAGAGTCCGTACGCGTGGGCAACGGTCGCGACCATGCCGCTGTCACTGGTGTACACCATCGCGGCGGCGTGGATCAGCGGGTCTTCGGGGAGCACAGCGGACGGCTTCGCCCAGATCGCGCGGCGCGGCAGGCCATCCGGCCCCTTCTGGTGTGTCTCGCTGGAACCCGCCCGGATGTCGATCGGGTTGTTCCACCGGGGCCGACGACGGCCGGTCGCCTCAACGGGCAATTGCAACGCCTCCCACCACGACTTCTGACCCTCCGGGTCGGGCGCAGCCGGCATTGGCACCTGGTGAGAGATACCCTCTTCAGGCGTTGTGAAGCTGACGGATGCTTCGAAAATCGTGTGCCCACCCTGGATCGCCGTCACCCGCCGGGTGAGGAAGTTCCGCCCTTCGCGGATCCGTTCAACCATGTAGTCGATCGGCTCGATCGGCTTGCCCGCCCGCAGGAAGTAGGCGTGGAGCGAATGGATCGTCCCCCGGTCGGTTGTGTGGCCAGCGGCCATCACCGTCTGGGCGAGGACGAGGCCACCGAACAGCCGGCCCTCCTGCTGGTCCACGTCGCCGCGGAAGCGGTCATAGTCGGTGGGCCGGACTTCCATCTGGCGGAGCATCTGCTGGAGCGCTTTTTCGGCTTTCTCGTCGGTCATCTGGGCTCGCTATCTGGCGTTTCGCACCGGTTTGGCGCCCTGCCGTCGTCTTGTCGTTCGAGCTTACGGTCGCCGCTTCGCTCGGCCAAACCGACGCCGGGCGCATGGTTGTCCACTACACTCGATGCATCATCTCCGCGGAGCGCACGAATGACCACTGATTTCGCGACCGTCAACGGACACTCCCTACGCTACCGGCTGGAAGGTGAAGGCCCACTGGCGATCTTCGGTCACGGACTGATGGGCTCCATCGAACAGGTGACGCCTGCTGGTCCGGAACTTGACGCCGTGTTGAAGCGCGTCCGGCTGCTTACCTACGACGCGCGCGGCCACGGTCAATCCGGTGGTCCCTCAGACGCCGCTGAGTACACGTGGGAGCATATGGGGCGCGACATGTCCTCGATGATGGACCTCGCGGGGGAAGAGCAAGCGATCATCGGAGGGGCCTCCATGGGCGCTGCCACCGCCCTCTGGGTGGCGATTGAACAACCCGAAAGGGTCAAGGCACTGGTCATCCTGATGCCGCCGCCACTCGGCCACGAACCGATGCGCGAAGCTTCCGAAAAGCAAGCGATCGCCGTCCTCGACCTTATCTCCGCCGCCGTCCAGAACTTCGGAATCGAAAAGACCATGGAGCTGGCGCGCAACTTCCCCGGGTTCGCAGCCACTCCCGAAGAGGCTGACGAACGCGCCCGGTGGTTGCTGAGCCAGAACCCGCTCACGCTCCTCCACGCAATTCGAGGACTGGTCGCCTCACCGTTTCACGACCCCGAGGCGTACCGTCGAATCAACGTGCCCACCATCGTCATCGCTCACGAAGGAGACGGCCTCCACCCGACGCGTGCGGCTCGCCTGCTCGCCGAAATGATCCCGGGTAGCCGGCTCAAGATCGCTCCGCAACCAGACTACTGGCAGCGGCACCCCGCCGAGTTCCTGGACGAGATGCGTGGCTTTCTCGACTCCCTCTGAGCCGGCAACTTCGCCTGACCACCGAAGGACGATAGCGGCGGCACGAAGGAGTCCGCCGTCTTCGCCGGAGGACGGTTAATTGCTAACTAGTGTAAGCCGTTAGTTGTCTACCTCGCACCCTCATCCCTATAATCCGCAGAACGGCATATACGGGTGAACTATGAAAGTCCAGGTCCTCCAGGAAAACCTCCAGCGCGGTCTCTCGATCGTGGGGCGGGCGGTCGCCACGCGATCCACGCTCCCAATCACGGCGAACGTGCTCCTCGCCACCGATAAGGGCCGGTTGAAGCTCGCGGCAACGGACCTCGATATCTCCATAAGCAGTTGGGTCGGGGCGAAGATCGATGAAGAGGGCTCCACGACGGTACCCTCACGGCTGATCGGGGACTTCGTGGCGTCTCTGCCCCCAGCCACTGTGCAGCTCGAAATTGCCGACCGAAGCCGTCAGATGAAGCTGGAATGCGCTCGCAACGAATCCACGATCAACGCGATGGACGCCGAAGACTTCCCGAGGGTCCCTGAAATCCGCGATGGCATCAGTCTTCAACTGGACCCGAAGGCGATGCGCCGCGCGATCGAACGCGTCGAGTTCGCCGCTGCGAGCGATGACTCGCGCCCGGTTCTCACTGGCGTCCACGTCAAGACGGACGGCACGCGCCTGACCTTCGCGGCCGCGGACGGATTTCGGCTCGCGGTGGCTGATGTCACGCTTGCCACGGCCCCATCGGAGTCCATCGAGATCATTGTCCCGGCGCGCGCAATGCGGGAGCTGGCGCGCCTCATCAGCGACGTCACAGAGCCAGTGGAGATGCGGGTCAACCCGCAGCGTACCCAGGTGCTGTTTGCTCTCACGGACACCGAAATGGTAGCCCAGCTCATCCAGGGCACCTTCCCGAATTTCAGCCAGCTGATCCCGGCCGAATTCACCACGCAGTGCACCGTAGTAGTGGACGAGTTCAAGCGTGAAACGCGCATCGCCGCGATCTTCGCGCGCGATGGCAGCGGCATCATCCGTCTGCAGATTGCACCGGGCGAAGGCGGCATGCCCGGCCAGCTCACGATCAGTGCCCGCGCAGACGAGATCGGCGACAACGAAGGCAAGATAGACGCCGAGGTCAGCGGCGACGCCTCGAAGATCGCCTTCAACAGCCGCTACCTACAGGACGTCCTGAACGTGCTCGGTGGCAAAGTAGCCCTACAGATGACAAGCCCTTCGAGCCAGGGCGTCTTCCGCCCGCTGGACGAGGCAGACTACGTCCACGTAGTCATGCCCATGTTCGTGAACTGGTGACGATGACTGTGCGGTGGTAGCCGCCCGCTGCGTTGCCATCACCGCATTCATCGGCATGACTGCAACCTCATGAGTTGGTTGGGAGTCGTCTTAGCTGCGACAACGCGGCACGCGGTGCCGGCTTAACTGGGCGTAACGGGTCCGGGTGCGCGCAGTCCCTATGCTCGACGTGATCAGCGAGTCCGACATCGCCACATGACCCGCCCGCTGTGCCGCCTCGAGCCGCAACAAGGGGCCGACCTCATCCCCTGGCGGAGTCCTCCGTCGCACTGGTCCTGTACGAATTCCGAGTCGCCATCCTCCGGCGAGACTAAGATGCATATGTATGTCGCGGCGGAGGTAATCGGTTGACGACGAATCAGGCTGAGCAGCTAACGGAAGAGCAACGGGCCGCTTCAGCGGTCTTTCAGCTGGAGGATCCTTCCAAATATTCGGGTTTCGAACCCGAAAACGAAGCCTCTGCAGCAGCCTTCGTGACTGCACTGGCCGCCGAATTCCGCAGTTTGCCTGCAGCCATCAGAGCCGCTCTTCGCCAGGCGGGCAACGCCGGTGAGCTCTTGTCTGAAGACCGTCTCCAGGGCCTCTCCGAGTTGGTGCAGAACGCTGACGACACCAAAGCCACGACAGTCAGAGTCCGCGTAGACCGAGACGCGGTCGTCGTCGCGCACAACGGGCGCGGATTGGGAGTGGGCGACGTAATGGCGATGGCAACGCCGTGGCTCACGACGAAGGCGGAAGACTCCGAGCAGACCGGGCGATTCGGCATCGGTCTCCAGACGCTGAGGAGCATTTCGACGACGCTGGAAGTCCACGGCGGGCCGTACCACATCGAATTCGGCAGTCGCGAACTGCGCTCTATCGGCCCGTTGGGTATCGAGCCTCTTGGGGATTCCCACGGGTGGACAACCTTGCGCGTTCCGACGTCGGGCGAGGTCGACTGGCAGCCCCTCGTCTCGGAATGGCTAGACCGTTGGGACTCCTCTGCGCTCCTTTTCATGTCTCATGTAACACGTGTGGAAATGATCGAAGGAGGCACCAAGTTA
>JBDTVB010000073.1:0-7854 GCA_040007415.1 Anaerolineaceae bacterium | reverse complement strand
GAGACGGACTTCCTGACCGGCTCGTACCGCCGCTGGACGAAGACGAAACCGCTTAAAGATGTCGACATCTTCTGCGTGCTTGGCGAGAAGGAGCGGACCCACCGCTCGAAACCTCCCTCCGAGTTGCTGAGCGCGGTCGAGACCGCGCTGAGGGCCAAGTACGGGCGCGACAAAGTTCAGGCCCAACGCAGGTCCGTCTGCGTAGACTTCGGCGTCAGCGCCGTCGACGACCTGACCAACTACAAGGTCATGAGCTTCGACGTCGTCCCGGCGTTCGCGAAGAACGACTACTTCGAAATCCCCGACACGCGATCGTCGACTGGCTGGACGAGCACGAACCCGAAGGTGCACGCGGATAGAGCGGTAGAGGCACACGAAGCCTACTCGAAGGAATGGAAGGGCCTCGTCCGCATGGTGAAGTACTGGAACAACCACCACGACAAGCCGATCACGCCCTCGTTCCTCATCGAAGTAATGGCGCTTCAGGTGCTCCACCCGCCGTTCGGCGGCGAGTTAGACCGCGAGATGCAGGGCTTCTTCGAGACCCTCGCGGATCGTATTGACGAGACGTGGCCCGATCCAGCGGGCCTCGGCCCGGCCGTGAGCGACAGCATGGACGCCGGTCGTACTACGGCCGCACGAGCCGCACTGCGGGCGGCGGGCGCAGCCGCCACGAACGCCATTCAGCTGACCCGCGCCGGGAAGGACGGCTCTGCGCTCGCCGCCTGGCGGGCGCTCTTTGGGCCGCTCTTTCCGCTCTCCTGATGGCAAACCAGGTTGCAGCTCGCCTCGCCGGAGACGACTACCAGCACCTGGTCGGCTGGCTCCACCTCCTGGAACTCCTGATGCCGCGCGGTGTCGCCTCCGTCACCGTCGAGGACGCCGAGGCTGAGTCTGTTGACGACGTGACCGTGCTCCACGCCCCGGGCGCGACGCGTCCGGACCTCTTCCACCAGGTGAAGTACCACGTCGACCTCCGGGGCACCTACTCGACCGACGTGCTGCTGGGGCGGAAGCCCGGCGGCACAAGCCTGCTCGAGAAGTTCTACAACGCCTGGCGACTCCTGACGGCGAGAACGTCACGTCCCATCGAAATCCGGCTCCTGACGAACTGGACATGGGACTCCACCGACCCGCTCGGTGCCTGCATCCGGGGCACCGACAACTCCCTGGCCGACGAGTTCTTCTCCGCGACAACCAAGAGCGCAGTCGGCGCCTCCCGGGAACGGTGGCGGCAGCACCTCGACGCCGCGTCCGCCGAACTCGAGGCGTTCGCCCGAGTGTTGCGGTTCCGGCTAGGCTTCGATTGCCGGGACGAGCTCGAGGAGCGCGCGGCCGAGCGCATGTCGCACCTCGGGCTCAAGAGCGATGTCTCCGCGCTCCTGGTGGCGGTCGGCATCGTCCGTGGACTCGTCAAGCAGCACCGGTCTGCGCTCACCCGCGCCGACATGGAGCAGCTCCTCCACGAGCACGACTTGTACTCCGCGACAGCAGGCGACGTCGCGACCGTCGTCTATATCGCGACCGTGAAGCAGCAGCGTTTCGACGTCCCGCCCGACTTCCTCCTCGACTGGCGCGCGTACTTCGATGGCGACTCCACCAAGCGCGGGCACCGCGTCCTCGACCCTTCGACTTGGAACGCCCAGATGTTGCCCGAGCTTCTCGCGCTCGAGCAGCAGCGCAACGACGGGGCGGCCTCGCGCCTGATACGGGCACGCGGCCTCGCACGTCTCTCGGCATGGTTCGCCCTCGGCCACACGTTTTCCGACGTCGCGCGCTACACGATCGAAGTGGATCAGCAGGGTGCCCGCTGGCGAACCGACGCGTTGCCGTCTTCGCTGTCAGTCCTCGAGCGGGGTCGAGAAGACGTCGCCGGCGGCGATGTCAGTGCGGTGGCAGTCGGGATCAGCGTCACCGGGTTACTCGTCGACGACGTGCGGACATACCTACGCGAATCGAAGGCGGCGTCGGCAGTCCTCTTCCTCCAACCCGACCGCACCCTCGGGCGAGACTGCTTCACCCAGGCAGGCGACGTCGTCGCCTTCGCGCGGTCCACGAAGGAGCACCTGCGGTCCTTCGCCAAGGCGCACGGCGCGACTCGGCTGCTTCTCTTCTACTTCGGTCCGCTCAGCGGCGCCTGCTTCCTCGGCCATCAGCTCAACGCCGTTGCCCGTGAGGTCCAGATCATGGAGGACCAGCAGCCGGGATACGCTCCTTCCTTCCTCCTTACGTAGTGGGTGGTTGATGCACCCTCTCCAGACGAAGGGCCGCTTCCCACCGCTCTGCGGCGGCGGGTTTTCATCTGCCGAGGAGAACAGCCGGATGCGGTACACCGCTCCCCCAGTGCCTGCGCCTTCGGTGTGATTTCCCACGCCGAGGCACGGTAACATCGCGTTTTGAGGCAACACGCCCGGGAAATCTAATTGTCGCTGAACAGTGGCTAGCCGAACTGGGGAGCAGAGCATGATGCGCCTGCATCAAACAAAGGGGCCATTGCAAGGATGACACTGCTTCTGTGAGCGAGAGTGCCGAAGGAGCCCCCGTCATCCAGAACGTTGCGCCGAGACTCTCGCCCGAGAGTTCCGGAGTACTTGACATTAACGCCGCCCTACGGGTTCCTAGAGGTGTGCTGTCCAAACACTTTGATCTCGGGATAGCAGGCATTCATGCGATCGCATACAACACCCGCGAGCAGGATGTCGCGGTCTTCGAAGGCGACTCGGCAGAAGTCTGGAGGCTGCTCTACGAGAACAGTGGCGATCCCTGTTCGGCGTTGGCATTCATCAAGCGGAACGGATCGTTTTCAGCAAACCCGGACACTGAGGCACGGAGCGCCCTTGCAGACTTTTGCTCAGAACTCGTCTCACAGGGGCTTCTCGAATCTGCCATAACTCCTCGAAATATCGCTGCAGCGAACTTTTCCGGCACTCGATCAACTTCAGATGCCCAGAGGCACGGTGGCGACCGCACCGAACTGGCGTTCACCAGTCTGCTAGCAGACCACCGGGTGCTATACAGCCTTACTCTCGAACTCACGTATCGTTGCAACGAATCCTGCGTTCACTGTTATTGTCCTGGCGATCGCGCTCGCCCAGAGTTGACACTCGGGCAAATTAATGAGCTTTTAGACGAATTTGAGGCCCTCGGTGGGTTTTCCTTGCACCTTACGGGCGGCGAGGTCTTTCTCAGAAAAGATATCAAGCAAATACTCCAGGGGCTCAAGAAACGGAGCCTCCTTCTTTCGATCACAAGTAATCTCACTCTGCTAGATGATGAAGCCGCTGACCTGGTCGCAAGCCTCTACCCGAAGTCCGTCGGCTGCTCTATCTACTCTGCTAGACCCGAACTTCATGATCTGATCACCAGGCAGAAGGGGTCATTCGAACACTCGATTGCAGCAATCCGCAAACTCCGCGAACGTGGAGTGCCCGTTGCGATCAAGACGCCGGTCATGGCATCCAATGCCTCGGCGTGGAGGGAGGTTGTCGCTCTGGGGCAAGATCTGGGATGTGAAAACCAATTCGACCTCAACATTACGGCGCGTAACGATGGCGATCTCGCCCCCGTAGACCTCAGGTTGCGTGACAACGCTCTGATCGAAGATATTCTAAAACATGCATTTCCGCAGCTCGTTTTCGGTGATGAGCGGCCGAGTCAGCCACCTCGAGCAACCATCGACTCGATGCTTTGTGGAGCGGGAGGAACGGGACTAGCGATCTCGCCTGATGGAACAGTGCACCCTTGTATCGCACTATTGATACCACTTGGAAAGTGGCCCGGCAACCGCCTACAAGATATCTGGAAACGCTCGGACTTCTTCCGCGACTGGTCTAACAAGAAGCTCCACCACATCGCAGAGTGCGCTTCATGCGACGTATCGAGCTACTGTATCAGGTGCCCTGGCGCCTGGGCCGCTGAACACGGGGGCGCTCTAAAACCGATTGAATATTCTTGCGCTTTGTCTCGCAGTCGCGCGCGAGTGCAGGGATAGCTTCGTTGTGTCGCCAGCCAATGAATCCGCGGCTCTCTTTAGCGCGGTAGTATCGGCCAGCGCCATTGGCTCGGCCGGAGAAAGGAGGAACGTCATGAAGCTGGGAATTAAGAAGATAGCTCGGTATACCCTTCTTCCAAGGGGTTGCGGTAAACGGACGGAAGGCGAGTGCGGCATCAATTACCGGGATAGCTAGTTAGTGAAGGGCGGGCACGGCCACGTCAGCTACGAACGGTGGCCGTGCCCTTTCGACTGCCCAGTTTGTTGGGAACAATGAGGATGTCGTGATAGACCACCTTCAAGCTATCTTCTTACGTGGAACAGGTTATTCTGAGAAGTTTGGACAGCCTGATAGAGCAGGTATCTTTATTGTTAGGGGGCTGTTCGGGGGCATCGCACTATTCCTCATGGCTACTGCCCTCAATCCCGGCATCAAATGGAATATGGTCCTTGGTTCTCCTTGGTTCTATATCGTTATGTTCATCCTTGGGGCTTGTTGGGCTAACGTCTTTGTATGGGGCTGCATCATTGTATGGCCTCTGACTTGGTTCGGTCAGCTTGACGCGGTAACTACTTGGATTATGAATATGATCTGGTTTGTGATCTTGATGATCGTTATGTTCGTCAAGATACTTGCTTCTTACCTTGAACCTCAAAAGGATTACACGAAATCTGATAAGGCATCGTATTTGGACTGACTTTTCCGTTATCAAAAGTAGGGTTTTCGGGCGGGCGCTAACTCGGCGTTGCATCACTCGTAGATTGGGTGGGAAGCGTACTGACGGCTTCGGGGGACACGGGTGCGAATCGGCACCCGTGCTCCTTTACCTAAGTAGCTTTCGCCAACCCAGGACGAGCTCGCCTTGGCTGTCCAGAATGGCCGGCTTGCCGTCCACAGTGAGGACGGAGCCTTTCAGCATCGCCCACTGAAACCCCGCGTTGCCCTCAACGATGCACGCTTCGGCGGTCGCGACTCCTTCGGCAAGAACCCCGAATCCAAATCCTGTGTTCTGGCGAACCACGCACCGCCGAACGACCGGGTTCCCTGGTCCGTCGACGGCAACACCTGATTCATTCCCCCAGATCTCGCAGTCCTCGATCGTCCCAGCGCCGTTTTCCTGCACGCCTATCCCGACTTTCCCGTCGTGAATTCGGCAGTTTCTCACCGTCGGCGCTCCGCCCGTCAGGAGCATGATCCCAAAGTCCTCATTGCCCCAGATCTCGCAGTCCTCGATCGTTCCAGCGCCGTTCTCCGTCACGCCTATCCCGACCTTCCCGTCGTGAACTCGGCAGTTTCGCACCGTCGGCGCGCCACCCGTCATGATACCAATTCCAGTAAGTTCGTTGCCCCAGATCTCACAGCCCTCTACTGTTCCCGTTCCGTTCTCCGCGACACCAATCCCAGTCTTCCCGCCTTGAATTCGGCAGTGTCTCACCGTCGGCGCGCCGCCCGTCAGGAGCATGATCCCAAATCCCTCATTGCCCCATATCTCGCAGTCTTCGATCGTTCCAGCGCCGTTCTCCGTCACGCCTATCCCGAGCTCCCCGTCGTGAATGCGGCAGTTTCGCACCGCTGGTGCGCCGCCCGTCATGATCTGGATCCCACCACCCTTGTTGCCCCAGATTTCGCAGTCCTCGAATGCCCCCGCTCCGTTCTCGGACACGTAGATCCCGGTCCTCCCGTCGTGAATTCGGCAGTGTCGCACCGTCGGCGCTCCGTTCGTCGTGACATAAACCTCCGCAATCTCGTTGCCCCAGATCTCGCAACTCTCGATCGTTCCCGCCCCGTTCTCCTCCACACCGATTCCGAACTTCCCGCCTTGAATGCGGCACTTCCGCACCGTTGGTGCTCCACCCGTCCTGATAGCGATCCCGGCCGCCTCGTTGCTCCAGATCTCACAGTCCTCGATCGTTCCCGCCCCGTTCTCCTCCACACCGATTCCGAACTTCCCGCCTTGAATGCGGCACTTCCGCACCGTTGGTGCTCCACCCGTCCTGATAGCGATCCCGGCCGCCTCGTTGCTCCAGATCTCACAGTCCTCGATCGTTCCCGCCCCGTTCTCCCACACCTGGATTCCGGGTGGTTTCCCGTCGTGAATCCGGCATTTCCGCACCGTAGGCGCCCCGCCCGTCCTGATCTGGATTCCACCCTTCTTGTTGCCCCAGATTTCGCAGTCCTCAACTGTTCCCGCTCCGTTTTCCTCCACGTAGATCCCGCTGTCCTCTCCGTCGTGAATCCGACAGTTTCGTACAGTTGGCGCTCCGCCCGTCGTGATCTGAATCCCTTCCTTCTTGTTGCCCCAGATTTCACAGTCCTCGATTGTTCCCGCTCCAGACTCCTCCACGTAGACCCCGGTGTCATTGCCGCCGTGGATGCGGCATTTCCTCACGGTCGGCGTTCCGCCTGTCGTGATACCGATTCCAGCATCCCCGTTGCCCCAGATCTCGCAGTTCTCGATCGTTCCGGCTCCGTTATCTAGCACGGCGATCCCGGCTTCGTTGCCATCGTGAATTCGACATCCCCGCACGGTTGGTGCACCACCCGTCGCGATCTGGATCCCAGAATTCACGTTGCTCCAAATCTCACAGTCCTCGATCACCCCCGCGCCGCTCTCTAACACGTAGACCCCGACGCCCTTCCCGTCGTGAATCCGACAGTTCCGTACTGTTGGCGCCGCAGCCATCTTGATCTGGATTCCCGAATACTCGTTGGCCCAGATCTCGCAGTCCTCTATGGCGGGTCCTGTGCTGGTGTCACGAATCGAGAGGCCCACGGTGTTCTCGAAGATCCGACACCGTTCTACCCGCCCGGTGGCCCCGCCGGAAAAGGCGGCGCCCGCCCCAGCGCTTCCGCGCAGATCGCATGACTTAAGCGCGGGCCTGGCCCAGGCACCGTCGGCATAGAGACCCGAGCCAGCCCTCGCCGATACCTCACAATCCTCGAGCGTCACCTGCCCTTCGGACACGTGCACCGCATGGGCTTCGGCGTCTACCGCATCGCAGATCACGGTCAGCCCGCTCAGCCTGACTGTCGAACCCTTCGAGATGACGGTCGTTCCCAACGCCGATCGAATAACCACTTCGGCCCGGGGCCCTTCGGCGGTCAGCTCCAGAGGCTTGTCAATGATGATTGACCCCGAGTACGTACCCGGCCGGATCGTGATTCGACCGCCCGGAGAGCACCGCTGTATCGCCTCAACGACGCTCGTGCAGTCACCTCCGAATGGACTCACCACGACGCTAGGGTTTGTTGACTGGGCCGTATAGCGGTCGGTCGGCTTTGGTGGGACGATAGCGGGGGAGACGATAGGCGGAGCGATCGGCGCCCCACACCGAGGGCATGCAGGTGCCCGGTCAGAAACCTTAGCGTTGCAGTCAGGGCAGTCAATTAGCGGCATTAGCGCCCCCTGTCCGATTGATCGGCCTTGGCGTCGATTGTGCCCGTGGGGGCTAGATCGCCCGGCTGAAGCAGATGAATCAGCGTGCCGTGCCACAGATGGCAGACTCAGGCGTGCTGAAGGTGCCGATCGAAGTACTCTTCGACCGCAATGAGAAGCTCGGACAGGATTCAGGGAGCCGACACGGAAGATGTCAGTCGGTAGCGGCGTATCGCTCGGCTACAGAGCGCCCCGCCACTGACCTGAAGGCCATCTTTCGGATCATCGACGCCTTGGCCGAACGCCACTCTAAGGGCCGCGGGACCAAGGGGACGCGGCGCGAATCGCTCGAATCGCGCCATGACGACGACGAAGGCGGGCGACGGCTACCGGGAGACCTGAAGAGGGCGGCTGCCGCCCTCCAAGGCGCGCCGCGCCTGTTTGATCAGGTCCGCGGCGCGCTACGCGTCGACGAGATGATCACGT
>JBDTVB010000072.1:0-7877 GCA_040007415.1 Anaerolineaceae bacterium | reverse complement strand
GTGTTCGCCGCTCAACGGACTCTCCCACCGATCGAGGATGTATTGCGACCCGAGGCCCGGATCCTTGGCGATGTCCAGCGGATTGGCGGTCGGATTGAAACGCGCATTCGCTGTCTGAAATGACAGATTGTCGTCGTAGCGCTGGATTAGTGGCGACAGAATTGCCGCCGCCAGCACGAAGATGACCAGGATGACGCCGAACGCCCCCAACTTATTCCGGCGCCCGAGCGCGCCGGCCTTGCGCATGACGGACCCGAAAGTTCGTCGGCGACCGAAGTCGGCGTATCCGACTACGTTCAGCGCGTCTGGCTGTTGGAACTGAGCCACGTGAGTGCTCCGTGTGTTAGTTGAAGGTGTAGCGGATTCGGGGGTCGAGCCACGCGTACGCCAGGTCGACCGCCAGGTTGACGGTAACAATGACGAAGGCGATGACGAGCACCGTCCCCTGGAAGGGCGCGAAATCGCGCGTAGTGAGCTTGGCTAGAAGGAACCGCCCCACGCCGTCGATGTTGAACATGCTCTCAAGAATGATCTGCCCGCCAACTATGCCACTGATTGTGAGGCCCATGACCGTGAGGACCGGCAGCATGGCGTTCTTCAGGGCGTGCCGTACCCAGATAGTACGGTCGTGCAGGCCTTTCGCCCGGGCCGTGCGGATGTAGTCCTGGCGCAAGACCTCGAGCATCTGCGATCGGAGGAGCCGCATAACTCCCGCGCCACCCGATATCCCCCCGGCGATTGCGGGGATAACGTAGAGCTTTGCTGATGCAACCGGGTCTGTCCAGAAATGCGGATGTCCGATGACATCGATCTTAAACAGCGAGAACTTCACGACGAGCAGCGACATCAGGATCGCCACCACGAACACCGGCATGGCGACGCCAAGGATGGAGAACCCACGGAGCAGGTAATCGATCCAGGTGTTCTGCTTGACGGCGCTGATCACACCAATCGGTAAGCTCAACGAGAATGAAATGAGAACGATGAGCGTACCAAGTTCCAGCGTGGCCGGAACGCGAGCCCCCAGTTCGTGCCAGGTGCTTTGCTGGTTCTCGAGGGAGGTGCCGAGGTCCCCGCGGGCGAGTTCACCCATGAATTCGAGGTACTGGCGCCAGAGGGGCTTATCGAGACCCAGTTCGTGGCGCGCAAACGCGATCGCTTCTGTTTGGTCCGCTCCCGTGAAGGTGGAAGCCACGCGCTGCGCGGCGAAATCACCGGGAAGCGCGTGCGTACCAACGAAGACCAGCGAAGCCACGAACCAGAGAACGAGCAGATTGAGCAGCAATCGGCGAATGATGTAGTTGGTCAAGTGCTCCTTCACTCCTGGTCGCAGCTTCTCGCTGGAACGGCCGTGCCTCTCCTATTACAGTTTCCGGTTCTTCACCGTATCCGAGTAGCTCGGGTCCTTCGAGTTGATCCAGGTGTACTTCGCTTCCAGATTTCCGGAGGCCGTGTTCCAGAAGCCTCCAGTGGACTTGCCTCCGGTCACTTCGTCTTTGGTGAGAGCGTGGAGGTAGTTCCAGCGAGCGCTCCGGCTAATGTAGTTGTAGAGGTTGCAGGCGCCGAAATGGCCATTCTTCAGGAGAATGTCCTGGGCTTGGAGCATGCTTGCCTTCGCCTTGCTCGTGTCCGCCGTGAGCAGCGCGTCATTCAGATGCTTGTCGAGCGTGGGGTCGTTCACTTTGCTCCAGTTCTGGGTCCCGGCGGAGTTGAACTTGCCATAAATATCGACGCGTGGGTCCGGGTTGTCGACCGCGTTGGTCCACGCCACCCAGTTGGGATACTCCCCTTTGAAGAGATTGGGGATGATCTCCTCGTTGTATGTGGTTCTTGAGGACTTGAACTGGGAAACGCCGAGGGCGTCGTTGAGCATTTTCGGGACGAAGGCGTACATATCGGGCCACAGGGCAGCAAACGAGGCCTCGACCTTGATATCCACTTCTCCAAGCGCCGGGCCACCGCCTGCAACCCAGAGGGCGCGCGCGTCCTTAATCTCCAGGGCACGGTCGATCCGGTAGCCTTCTTGCTTGATCAGATCCTCCGGCTTGACGGCCCAACCTTCCTGAAGCCACGTCACCGGGCCGCTCACCTGTCCGAGGCCCTGGTGCATCGCCTGGACCTGCGCCCGCCGGTCGTAGGCCATGTTCACGGCCCGCACGAGGCGGACGTCCTTGAACTGCTTGTTCATGTTGAGGTGTAGCAGAACCGTGTTCGATACACCGCTCAGCGACTCCTTCATCGTGTTCTTGTTCGCGTCCAGCACGGACTTCGTTACGGAAGCATCGGGCGAAGACCAACCGTCGATCTGCTTCTGCTCGAAGGCCAGCCGGTAGGCATTCGGGTCCTGGAAGAGACCCCACGGATAGATGATGCCGTCGACGTGGGGTTCACCTTTCCGGAAGTGGTCGGGATTCTTCTTGAGGATGATGTCTTTGCCCGTAGTCCACTGCTGGATCATGAACGCATTGGTTGCAGGCTGTGCCTCTGGAGTGAGCGTGTTGTGGCTCTTCTCGAACTTCTCCGTTGCCTCCCGATTGGGAACACCGGCGAAGAAGGCTGCGAGGCGTGGGAGGAAGGCGCCGTTGGGCTTCGGCAGCGTGAGCTTCACCGTGAACTGGTCCGGCGTTTCGACCTTGACTCCCACCCAGTCCGCTTTGAACCGGAACGAGGCGGCAGTGCCATCGAGGAGCAAGCCAGCGGCCTGGCGCTCGATGTGCCACTTGATGTCGTCGGCGGTGAACTGGCGCCCGTTGGTGATCGGGGTGTTCTGCCACTTCACATCTTTGCGGAGCGAGAACGTGTAGGTCTGGGCGTCTGGCGTCTCCCACTTCTCCGCAAGGTCGGCCGCAATGTCGCCGGCGTCGGGATCGGAAAAGCGGATGATCTTGTTGAGTGTGTACCCGGTGAGCCAACCGACCTCGTCTCGCTGGGCGCGGTGGAGATCCACGGAGTCAAACTGGGTGGCTCCCAGGGTCCTAACCAGGACGCCGCCATCGATGGGGGCAGCGGCAGCGGCAGTGGGGCTGGCAGCGCCGGTGGCACCGGGGGTTGTGCCACCGCCTGCGTTCGTTGGTGTTGCGGTCGAGTCGTCATCGCCGCAACCGACGAGGCCGAGCGCGGCGGCGCCCACGCCGGCTGCTGCCGCTCCGCCCACGAATCGACGACGACTGATGCTTCCAGCCTGCGCTCTGCGCAACCAGTAATTGTCCTGTGACATCTTTGACTATCTCCCTCAAACGGAGGCGGTGGTGTATTCCCCCGTTCCCGTCCTGAACGGTGAGGGTTGGCGGCCCGTGATGGTCATGATGGCGGTCATATAAATGGCGCGTCCGTGGTTGGTTCGATTGCTGCGATACCCGGTGGAGGTGCCGGCTCGGTTCTCTCGGAGGATGGAGGGCCGCTAAGCGCGACCAGGTTCGCTGCACCGGGCGGGGAGACGCGTGCGAAAGGCCCCTCAATGAGGGGCCCTTCGCGAATTGGTGGCGGCGGGTAGCGGTTAGCGGCCGCGGAGGCGCGGGTCGAGTTCGTCGCGAATGGCGTCACCTGCGAGGTTGAAGCCGAGCACTGTAAGCGTAATAGCGGAGCCCGCGAAGAGCGCTTCCCATGGATGGAGGTCCACAGCCTGCCTACCGGCGTTGACCATCTTTCCCCAGGTGGTCTTGTCTGCCGGGCCAACGCCAAGGAAGGAAAGTGACGCCTCGGCCAGGATGTAGGCGCCGATGCTGATTGAGAAGACGATGAGGATTGGGCCCATGACATTCGGGAGGATGTGACGGGCCATGATGCGCGTGTCGGTTGCTCCGAACGCACGGGCTGCCTCGACGAAGGTGGTCTGCGAGAGGGCGAGCACGGCCGAACGTACGATGCGCACTGAGGTAGCCCAGCCAAGAAGCCCGAGCGCAACGACAAACAGCCAGAGCGGCGGTTCCTCCACGACCTGGACGATTAGCAGGAGCAGGACCAGGCCGGGGAAGGCCTGGAGAGCGTCAACAAAGCGCTGGATGACGAGGTCGATCTTGCCACCGAAGTAGCCAGAGATGATCCCGATCGAGGTGCCGAAGAAGACGGCGATGAGAGATGCGCCGATGCCGATAATGACGGCGAGGCGAGTGCCCACAATCACGCGAGCGTAGATATCGCGGCCGAACTGGTCGGTGCCAAGCCAGTGAGTGGAGTTTGGCGGCTCGAACCTATCGAGAATGAAGGGGGTGCTGAGGCTCGCGTCCTGTGCGATGTCGAGGGGATTCGCGGTAGGGTTGAATTTGGGGTTTGCAGTCTGGAAGGCCTCATTGTCGCCGTAGCGCTGGATCAACGGGCCCACCGCCGCGACGGACATCACAAAGAGCACCATGACGACGCCCACCGTCCCGAGCTTGTTGCGTTTCGCGGTTCGGGCCAGCTTCTTCAGGCGCCCGGCGCTGCGTGGTACGACGGCGGTTGTGATGCCGGGGAGAATGACCGAGTCTTGGGATTGGGCCATGTGAATCTCCCCTATGAATACCGGATCCGGGGATCCAGCCATGCGTACATAATATCGACCATCAGATTGACGGAGACGATGGTGAAGGCGATGAGGACGACCACGCCCTGGAACGGCGGGAAGTCACGTCGCAATAGGCGAGCGAAGAGGAACTGGCCCATGCCCGGGATGTTGAACATGTTTTCGAGGATGATCTGGCCGCCGATGATGCCCGAGACGGTGAGTCCCATGACGGTGAGCACAGGGATCATGGCATTCTTCAACGCGTGGCGGATCCAGATGCCCTCTTCCTTGAGGCCTTTGGCACGGGCTGTTCGAATGTAGTCCTGGCGGAGCACATCAAGCATTTGCGAGCGGAGGAGACGCATGATGCCTGCACCGCCAGCCAAACCACCGGCGACGGCGGGTATGAAGTAGAGACGCACCGCTTCTCCCGGAGAGTCCCAGAAGTGCGGTCTCTGGATGATCGGGATCGTCCAGAGACTGTACTTGAGCACGATGAGAGTCATCAGGATGGCAACGAAGAATACCGGAGTGGCCACGGCGAGAATCGAGACGCCCCGAAGGAGGTAATCGACCCAGGTGTTCTGCTTGACCGCGCTCAGGATGCCGATCGGAATGCTGATCGAGAACGAGACGAGCGCGATGAGTACGCCGAGTTCGAGAGTGTAGGGAATTCGATCGCGGACTTCTGCCCAGGTGGTGCGGCGTGTCTCGTATGAGGTGCCAAGGTCGCCGGTGACGAGTTCGCCCATGAACTCGACGTATTGCTTGTAGAGCGGCTTGTCCAGGCCGAGGGACTTCTTTGCTTCTTGAACGGCGGCGCGGTTGTCACCGAGGCCGAGGTTGGTGGCCAGCTGGTTGGCAACGAAGTCGCCCGGCAAGGCGCGGACGGCCATGAAGACGAGCGTGACCACCATCCAGAGGACGAGGAAGTTGAGCAGGATTCGGCGAATGATGTAGTTGGACATAAGCACCACCAAAGAAAACGGAGGCCGGAACGAGTCCGGCCTCCGTTTTCCCAACAGACTGAAACTAGATTGTTGCCGCCGGGCGGCCCTGGTAGGACGGATCCTTGGTGTCCAGCCAGAGCGTCGCGGGTGCGAGGTGCCCGGAGAACAGGTTGTACCCGGCGCCGGCCTTGCCGCCAGCGGGGTCTACCTTCAGGGCGCCTTTCAGGTAGTTCCAGCGCGCGGTTGGGACGATGTAGTTGTAGAGCACGATCTGCCCATACTGCGCGTTGTCCAGAAGGATCTTCTGCGCTTCGGCGGTTTTGGCAACTGCGTCCGTCAGCTTGGTCATCCCCTGGAAGTCGGTGATGATCTTGTCGAGGTCCGGGTTGTTGACCTTGTTGAAGTTGGTGCCCGCGGACGAGAGGAAGGTGCCCCGGAGCGCTGAGCGCGGGTTCGGGGAGTTGACTTCCGAGGTCCAGCCAAACCAGTTCGGGAAGTTTCCGTTGAAGAGGTTTGGGATGATCTCTTCGTTGTAGGTCGTCTTCGTGGACTTGAACTGCGTAACGCCAAGGCTGTCGTTGAGCATCTTGGGGAGCAGCTGGGTGGTGTCCGGCCAGCGGGCCAACCAGGTGTCCGGGATCTTGATGTCGACTTCGCCGAGTGCAGGACCGCCGCCGGCGGCCCAGAGGTCGCGCGCTTCCTTCTTCTCGATTTCGCGGTCGACGCGGTAGCCGGGGTTCTTGATCAGGTCGTCCGGCTTAACGGCGTAGCCTTCCTGCAGCCAGGTGACCGGTCCGGAGACCTGGCCGAGACCCTGGTGGAAGGTCTGGATCAGCTGGCGACGGTCGATCGCCATGTTCATCGCCTTGACCAGACGGATGTCCTTGAACTGCTTGAGCATGTTCAGGGAGAGGAAGACGGTGTTGGAAACGCCGGTCAGGTACTCGTACATCTTGTCTTTGTTGGCGGCGATAATCGCGCGAGTGACGGAAGGGTCGCCGGCGGAGAAGCCATCGAGTTGCTTCTGTTCAAAGGCGGTGCGCTGCGCGTTCGGGTCTTCGAAGAGGACGGTCTTGATGACGCCATCGAGCAGCGGCTGGCCTTTCTTGAAGTAGTCCGGGTTCTTCTTCATGGTGACGTCTTTATTGGCGCGCCACGAGGTGAGGATGTTCGGGCCAGTGCCGACCATGGTCGCTTCGTTGAGCGTGCGGTGGTCAGCTTCGTACTTGAGAACCGTTTCCTTGTTCGGCACGGTTGCGGTGTACGCCGAGAGGAAGTCGAGCCAGGAGCCATCCCCAGCGGCAAGGGTCATCTTGACCGTGTACTTGTCGGGGGTTTCCAGCTTCACGGTCTTGTACTGGCTGTTGAAGCGGAAGGACATATCGGCACCGTCCTGGCCCTTGCCGGCGGCCTGGCGCTCGACGTGCCAGCGAATGTCGTCAGAGGTGAATTCGCGGCCGTTGTGCCACTTCACGCCTTCGTTCAGCTTGAAGACGTACGTGGCCGCGTCCGGGGCCTCGTATGTCTTTGCCAGGTCACCCTCAACTTCGCCGGTGTCCGGGTTCTTGTAGCGAACGATCTTGTTCATCATGTCGTTCGAGAGGCGGGACGTTGGGTCGCCGAAGGCGCGATGGACGTCGGTGGAGTCATAGACCGCGGCCTCGGTTGTGCGAAGCACGCCGCCTGCAACGGGTCCGCTCGGAGCCGCCGAAGCGCTCGCCGCTGGCGTGGTGCCACCGGGCGCTTTCGTCGGCGTTGCGGTTGAGTCGTCATCGCCGCAGCCAACGAGGCCAAGACCGGCCAACCCCACTCCAGCCACGGCGGTACCACCGACGAATCGGCGCCGGGTAACGGTTCCACTTTGCGCCCTGCGCAACCAGTAGTTGTCTTGAGACATGAGTTTGCTTCCCCCTATAACTGATCCGGGTGTCAACCCTGCTGTTTCATACGCCGAGGGAGGGGTTCCGGATTTGCGTAGCATACGGGCGAAGGCGCAGGTGTCAATGCGAGGTATAGGCGGTCCCGCAGAGGGGCGAGGGCGTGAAGATTACCGGGAGCGGCGACCGTAGGCCGGGTCTTTGGTGTCGAATATGCGGGCGTAGTCGAGGTGTTGGCGCCAGAAGGGGCTCGGCGCTGGTCCGGATACGTAGGGCCAGCGGAACAGTTCGGAGCGTTGAAGCAACCAGGTAAGGATGCCTGTGCCGCCCTCCGCGAGAATCGCCAGCGAGGCCTGCGCGGCGGTTGTTGCGCGCTCGGCCTGGGGGGCTCGGGCGAGCGCGGACAGTTTCGCGTCGATCGGACCCGGCTTCAGCCCAAGGGCGACGGCGTTTGGGCCCGATGATGAGTACGTCTCAATGAGAAGACGCGACGGGTCAGGTTCGACCAGCGGGGGACCCCAGCCGAACCAGAAGGCGGCGCGGCCGTTTCCGTAACGGCGTTCGGCG
>JBDTVB010000071.1:0-7897 GCA_040007415.1 Anaerolineaceae bacterium | reverse complement strand
AGGAGGCGCACCCATGGGCTGGATTTCGCCGAGGCGACTGTTAATCCTGAACCTGATCCTGTTGCTGACACTGGTTGCCTCGTGCGGTGGTGACGCAACGGAAAAGGCACCGATCGAACTGCAACAATCAGAGCGCGACCAGATCGCGACAACGGCGCAGGCGTATGTCGCATCCCTTCAAGCGCGAGATATGACGACGGCGAAAATGCTACTGATCAGGGGCGTACCCGACGCTACCGTGACCAAGTCGATGGATACCGTTCGCAACGAAGGCTACCGGCTGGAGACTCTCGGCAGCGTCACGGCAGATGCCGAAGGTGCGGAAATACTATTGAACTTGACGGACAAGGACGGCAAGACGGTGGAGCGAAAACTTGAGTTCAGGCGTGTTGACGGCACGTGGGTGGTGTATTCGCCCCACCTGAAGCCGTTGACGTAAGGCGAACCGCCGGGACTAGCGCACGGGTCATCCATGCGCGGTGGTTCAGCCGCCGCCGCGCATCGACCTTCGCATGACGAAAGCGGTGACGGGCTCAACGTCCGTGCCTTCGATCTCAATGAAGAGAACCGGGACGAGCGTGTGCGGGCCGAAGCGCACCGGCTCGCCGTCTTCAAACCGCACGATCCAGCCGTTGCCAGTGACCGAGCCGCCAGCTTGCCGCGTGCCGCGGAACTCGCTCAGAAGGTAGTCGCGGATGAAGTTCGCTGGCACGTTCCGCAGTTCAAGGCGCCTCATCCGCCGGCGGCAGGAGGGAAGATGTCCAGCTGGGCATCCACAGGAACGAGGGTGGCCAGACCTTGCAGGTGGCGCATCTCGCGACCATCGACGAACACCTTGATGTAGTCGCTGAGGCGGCCATCCTTCTCCCAGAGCAACGCCGAAAGCGCGGGGAATCGCACCTCGGCGGCACGCAACACGTCGAGCGTCGTCGTCCCTTCGGGAAATTCGAAAGCGACCCGCTTGCCGCCAACGATCTGGCGCAGGGTTGCGTAGAAACAGACTTCCATCGCATTCAAGCATAGCGGAAACGAGGTGGCGCAACTTTGCCTAGCGCAGCACCGGGATGACCTCGGCCAGCGCCTCTGCGCTTGGCCAGAACGTGGAGAAGTAACTGAACCCCCAGCGTTCCCTGGCTCGCCGGAGCTGTTCGGCCATCTCTTGCGGCGTGCCGAAGAGGAGAAATGGCGACCCCATGACGTCGTCGGGCGTGAGGGGAGCCATCCGCCGCGCCAGTTCTCGCGCAGTCGCCTCCCTGTCCGACGAGACGCTTACAAATTGCACCAGGGCGTGTAGTTCGATGTCTGCGAATCGTGTTCCCGACGCCTCACGAACAAGTGCCACGCGACCATCCACGCTCGCTGGCGCAAACCCGGTTGTGGCGTGCCGCTGGCCGTTAGCGAGCGTACGCCCGAGGCCAGTGAAACCAACGATATCCGCCTGCATGGCTGCGAGCCGCAAGAGCTGCGGCCCGTTCCCCCCAACCATCAGCGGGATGGGGGCACCCGGCAGAGGGAAGACCTTATGCTTGGTCACCACGTAATGCTCCCCGTGAGCGGTCACCGTCTCGCTGGCGAACAACTTTTTGATGATCGGGAGAGCCTCACCGAGGCGCGCCACCCTGGCCGCAGCGGGATCGAATCGGAGGCCGATCTCCGCGTACTCAGGTTCTGCATGTCCGGCGCCTAGCCCCAGTTCGAACCGGCCGTTCGAGAACTCCTGGAGCATGGCCGACTGCCTCGCCACAAGCCCTGGGTGCCGCAGGTCGTTGTTCAGTACCAGGGTGCTCAGGCGGATGCGGCCCGTGACAGCCTCGGCTGCCATCAGCGCCTCGAACGGCGAGTACGCCTCGCCGATGTGGTCCGCGACCGAGAACACGTCGAAGCCCAGGTTCTCGGAGCGGCGGGCCATCTCTCGCCACTCCTGCGCGGATTCGGCGGTCGATGCAGACACACCAAAGCGAAACGGTCGCATTCGCCGACCGTACGCGAACCGCGAAGAATAGACCACCGATACTGAGTCGCGAGTACCGAGCGGCGCGTCACGCTACAATCCGGGCTCACACTCAACCCGGAGGAACTTTGGATGGTCGCTCCCCTCGATGGCATTCGCGTGCTCGAAGTCGCTAACTGGCTGGCTGCTCCCGCTGCAACCGCGTTGATGGCGGACATGGGCGCCGACGTGATCAAGGTGGAACCGCCGGGCGGCGACATATTCCGCCAGTTTCAGCTTCGTTCACTCGGCTACCAATACGACTTTCCGACCAACTACGGGTTCCAGACCGACAACCGGGGCAAGCGGTCGATCACCGTCGCGCTGGACCGCGCGGGAGGGCCAGAGCTGGTCCGCGAGATGGCGAAGACGGCCGACATCTTCGTGACGAACCTGGTGCAGGAACGTCGCGCGCGTTACGGCCTCACGTATGAAGACGTGGCCGCGATCAACCCAAAGGGCATCTACGTTTCGTTCAGCGGCTACGGGACGCGCGGACCAGACGCTGACCGGTCGGGGTTCGACTTCGCAGCTTTCTGGGCGGCTTCGGGGATTATGGGCCTGCTCGGCGAGCCGGACGCGCCGCCGCCGCTCTGCCGTGGGGGGCAGGGCGACCACACAACGGCGCTGAACATCCTTGCGGCGACCCTCGGAGCGTTGCGGCTCCGCGACAAGACGGGCGAGGGCCAGCACGTCGAGACGACGCTGCAGGCCTCGGGGATGTGGACGATTGCGGGGGACTTCTCAGCGGCCCTAGCGGCCCGTTCGGATGCGCCGCGGATCACGCGCAAGTCGCCGACGAGCCCTCTGTGGAACACCTACCTCTGCTCGGATGGGCACTGGATCCTGATGGTGATGCCGGTGCCGTTCCCGGGCTACTGGCCACGCTTCTGCGCGATGGTAGGTCGCCCCGAATGGGCGAACGACCCCCGCTGGGACACACTCCCCAAGATGCGTGAGCAGACGGAGGAGATCACGGCGATGATCGAACCGATCTTTGCTGAGCATCCGAAGTCCTACTGGGCGGCGAAGATGGATGAAGCAAAGCTGATCTGGGCGCCGGTTGCGACAATCATGGAGGTCATCGACAACCCGCAGATCCGGGAGATGGGTTGGATCGCCGAACTGCAGCACCCGGAGTATGGCCCGTTCCAGGTTCTCGATACGCCATTCCACATCTACGGGAGCGACGTTGGCGCCCGAGGGCCGGCCCCGGAGCCAGGCGAGCACACCTTCGATCTGCTCGCCGAGTTCGGGATTGAGGGAGAAGCGTTGAACGAACTGGCGATCAACGGGGCGTTGGGCTAACGGCTGATGGACGAAGTCAGCCAGGTTTGCTGGCTGTTGTACGGACGCAGGGCAAGCCCAAGCGCGAGCTTCGATTGCAGGATGTAGGTTGGTGGCTGTGCACGGTCCCACGGAACTCCTGACCAGCGAACAGACCGCCTGGCACGCGCTCCAGCCGAACGAAGTCGCTGTGATGCTCGAAACGTCGGAGCATGGCGGGCTTACTTCGGCCGAGGCGAAGCGCCGGCTGCTGGCTCGGGGGCCGAACGCGCTGCCGCATGACAATGGCCGTCCGTGGTGGAGGACGCTGGCGGACCAATTCACGCAGTTCCTGGTAATCGTCCTTGTCGGCGCCGCCGTGGTTTCGAGTGCCCTGGGGGAATTCATCGACGCGGGCGTTATCCTCGCGATTATCGCGCTCAACGGCCTGCTGGGTTTTGCGCAGGAGCACCGGGCGGAACAAGCGCTCAATGCCCTTAAGTCGCTTGCTCCGCCGATGGCGACCGCCGTACGAGATAGTCTTGGCGAGGTGATCCCGGCCGAACGGCTTGTGCCAGGCGACCTTGTCCGTCTACAGGCGGGCGATATCGTTCCAGCAGACGGCCGCCTCGTCGAGCTCGCCGGGCTGCATATCGACGAATCGATACTCACGGGTGAGTCCGTGCCAGTGGAGAAGCTGCTCACTGCCGTGGACTCGGATGCGGCGCTCAGCGACCGCCTTTCGATGGTCTACCAGGGCGGCCGGGTCGTGCGTGGTCGCGCGGCCGCGCTGATCACTGGCACGGGCGTGGCCACCGAACTGGGGCAGATAGCACTCTCGCTCTCGCGCAAGCCGAGGGCGACCACACCGCTCCAGGGCCGACTCAGCGATACGGGCAGATGGCTGGTCTACGGGGCGGGGGCCCTATGCGCGCTCGTGTTCGTGGTCGGCCTCCTGCGAGGAATCGGACTGCACATCATGTTCCTCACGTCCATCAGTCTCGCGGTCGCCGCTATTCCCGAAGGGCTCCCAGCGGCGACCACTGTGGTACTGGCACTGGGCGTGCAGCGCATGGCAGGACGGAAGGCCGTGGTGCGGCGGCTGTCAGCTGTTGAGGCGCTCGGGTCGGTCACCGCCATCTGCACAGACAAGACCGGGACGTTAACCGAGAATCGAATGCGGGTGCGCGAGCTGTGGACAGTGGATGGCCCCGTCGCGGTGACCGGCCCCTCTGAGGGACTGAGGGAACCGACCGTGGCCGCGGCGATCCGGGCGGCGGCACTGTGCAACGACGCCTCGCCAGCCGAAGGGGCCACCCCCGCAAGCGGGGACCCAACGGAGACCGCTCTGCTCGACCTCGCACAAGACGCGGGCCTGGACCCCGCTGAGATCCGCACGAGCTCGCCGCGCGTTGCGGAGGTCCCTTTCGATGCTGAGCGCGCGCGGATGACGGTGGTGTGCGAGAAGGGCGGCGGTGGGAGCGCCTACAGCAAGGGTGCCCCAGAGGTTATTCTCCACAGCTGCGCGCGGTACGCGGCGCCTGGTGGCGAGCGCCCGATGCCCGCAGAGTTGCGGGCTCAGGTGCTCGCAGCGGCGAGCGAGATGGCAGCACGCGGGGTGCGAGTGCTGGCAGTTGGAGCGCGGGAGTTCTCAGGCCCGCTCCCGCTGGAAGCAGCCGAGACGGACCTCACGTTCCTCGCACTCATCGGCCTTTCCGACCCACTGCGGACGAACGCGGCAAGTTCGATCGGCCAAACTCGAGCCGCTGGGATCCGTGTGCTGATGCTCACCGGCGACCATCCGGAAAGCGCGCGGGCGATCGCCGGCGAGCTGCGATTGCCCACCGACCGGGTGGCGCTGGGGCGCGAGCTGGATGGCCTGGATGACAGCGGCGTCGATCGCATCCTCGCCGGGACGAACGTCTTCGCACGCGTGTCCAGCGCGCACAAACCACGGATCGTCGATGCACTGCGACGGGAAGGGCATATCGTGGCGATGACGGGCGATGGCGTGAATGACGCGCCCGCGCTCCAGTTGGCGGATATTGGCGTGGCGATGACCGGCAGCGGGACTGACGTGGCTCGCGACGCGGCGGACATTGTGCTCCTGGACAACAACTACGGAACGATCGTGGCGGCCATCGAGGAGGGCCGAGCGATCTACGACAATATCCGCAAGTTTGTGCACTACCTGCTGACGTGCAATTCAGCCGAGGTGGCGGTTGTGTTTCTGATACTGGTTTTCGGCGGGGTGACGCCGCTCCTCCCCGCGCAGATCCTGTTCATCAACCTCGTCACGGATGGCTTGCCAGCGCTGGCGCTCGGTCGAGAGCCGGCGGAACCCGGCATCATGTCGCGGCCGCCACGTCCGGCCCAAGCGAGCATCCTCACGCGCGAGTCCGTCGTGCCACTGGTCGGAATCGGCGGGCTGGTGGCCGCGTCCACAATCGCCGCCTACGTCTGGGGCCAGAGGGCTGGTGGCGAGGAGGTAGGGCAACAACTCGCCTTTGCAACGCTGGTTGGGACGCAGATCGCAGCATCCTTCGCCTTTCGCAGCCCGACTGAATCAGTGCTGCGTTTGCGGCCGAACTTCTGGCTGATCGGCGCCGCATTCGCGTCCATCGCGCTGCTCGTCGCCGCCACGCTCGTCCCGTTCCTGCAGACGGTTTTTCGCACGGAGGGGTTGAGCGCCGCTCGCTGGCTAGGCGTGGCAGCACTGTCGATGGTGCCGTTGGTCGTGGTCGAGGCGCTCAAGCTGAGCGGGATTGCAGCAAGGATTGCCGGCTGGCAGTCGATGCCCTGGTCGAAGTGACCGCACTGGGCGCTCTTGCTCTCTTCTTGCGCGAGTCGCTCTCGGCAACCTGGCTAGACTCGCAGAGGTCCAAGCGTGTTCGCGTTGCCAGGCGGGTCGGGCGCCCCCACTGCGACTTGCGGCGCCGAACATGCGGTAAGGTGGTTGCAAGAGCGCGAGACTTCGCCCCGCGCCAGATACCGGAGGTACCCAGGCGTGTCTTCGAAGGCCATCCTCTTGCGCGTGACGGCTGTTGACTCTTTCCGAGATATGGAGCCGGGCTTGCCGCACGGCACGGCGCTCTCCCGGTCGCTGACGGGGAGCCGGATTTCCAGCGCGGGCGATACTCACCAGACACTGCGGTTGGCGTATCGGTAGGCCGTGACGGGCGTTGCGAACGGTCGTCGGTGGTTGCAGTGGAGGAGACTGCGCCTGCTGGCTGGTGCCTTGGCGGTGACGCTGACGCTCCCGGCGTATGTCTGGTTTTCGCCATTTGACGCTCCGGAGACCAGGGCTGAAATACCGGGGAGCGTGGTCACTGATTCGACGGGCACGATCCTTGAACGGGACGGCAGTCGAGGTATCCGCATCCCTGTGTCATTGGATTCGGTGGCTCCGGCGATGCAACAGGCAACACTGGCTGCCGAGGACCAGCGGTTCGCGCACCACCCCGGCGTCGATCCGATCGCCATCGCCCGCGCGGCCATGCATTACCGTTCACAGCCCTCGGGGGCTTCGACGATCACGCAGCAGCTGGCGCGGAGGCTTTACCTCCAGGATGACGGCGGGCCGCTGCTCGTGAGGAAGTTACGGGAATCCGTAATCGCGTTTCAGCTGGAGGCGCACCGTTCTAAGGACGAGATCCTCGAGCTGTACTTGAACGAGGTGTACTACGGCCGCGGCGCATACGGTGTTGAAGCGGCGGCGCGCGTCTATTTTGGGGTAAGCGCTGCGAACCTGGACCTGGCGCGGGCAGCGTACCTCGCAGGGCTGCCGCAGCTTCCATCGGTATATGACCCGGCGAACGATCCCATCCCTGCTCTTGAACGGCAGGCGTACGTGCTCGCGAGGATGGTGGAGGACGGGGTAGTGGACGGTGGGCAAGCGGCGGCGGCGCGGGCCCGCCCGGTGGAAATGCTGTCCACCCTCCAGGAGCCGATCGCGCACCAGTTTGTCCAGTACGCGCTGGCAGAACTTGCCCTGGTGCGGCCTGATCTGGCGGGCCGACGTGGGCTGATTATCGAGACGACGCTGGACGCGGGGCTGCAAACGGAGTCGGAACGGCTCGTGCGGGCGCGGCTAGACCAGCTTGCGCGTCGCAATGTGTCGAACGCGGCAGTGATGGCCCTGGAACCGGGGACGGGCCGCGTTCTCACGATGGTGGGGAGTGCAACCGACGGCGACCCGGCGCACGGCGGCGATTTCAACATGGCGTTGCAACCTCGCCAACCGGGGTCGGCGCTGAAGCCGTTCCTGTACGCGGCAGCGTTCGAGCATGGCTATACGGCGGGGACACCATTGCTGGACGTCCCGACGACGTTTTCGACGAACGAGGGGCCGTACGCGCCGTTCAACTTCGACCGATCGTTCCATGGCGTGGTGCCGCTTCGGACCGCGCTCGCCTCTTCGTTCAACGTACCGGCGGTGCGGACGTTGGACGCGCTGGGGCTGGACGCGCTGCTGGAGATGGCGCATCGGGTTGGCCTTTCGACGCTCGGCGCGGCGGAGAGCTACGGGCTTTCGCTGACGCTGGGCGGGGGCGAGGTGCGATTGATCGACCTCACGGCAGCGTATGCGGCCCTGGGGGCCGGGGGCGAACTCGCTCAGCCGTATTCCGTGGCGCGAGTTCG
>JBDTVB010000070.1:0-7926 GCA_040007415.1 Anaerolineaceae bacterium | reverse complement strand
CCGCTGATGATTGAGCGGCTGCTGGTGGATACGCGCTCGAACGACCGGCAGGGCCAGTTCGCCGAAATGGTGGAACCTGTGGCGAGCGTGCAGGAACGGCACATCTGGCTGGGGCGCCACCGCGGCAGTTTCGGATCGCCGCGAGGGTTCGCCTTTTTCGTGTGGCCGCACACGGTGCGCGGTCTCATCGAGCGCGGGATCCTGGACCCCTTGCGCGCCCGGCTCTCACCGGAAACGCTTCTCGCGCTGGACAAGGCATTGGCGGAAGCCGCGGAAGCGGAGCGCCAGGCGATGCAGGCGGTCATCCGTGGAGATGAACGCTGGCCAACCCTGTGGGCACGGAGCGGGTAGCAGGGTGGACCGTGCGGACGCGACGGGCGGCGCGATTAGCCAAATGCTCAGCCGGGCTACTTTCCACTGATCCCCGCAGCCGCTTCCGCCGGGCCGAGGAGCGGCTTCAAGGCAGTGCCGGCGATCATCGGCAGCCCGTTTACTCGTTGCCGGGTCATCTCCTGAATCTCAAGCCCGGCCGCTACTATCGTCAGGCCTGTTCGGCGATTGGGGTGGCACCCGCCCGCGACTCGTCGCCAGGCTGGCGTAATCGCATCCGCCAACCGGCCACTCAGCCACCCTTCCGGTCGCACGTGTTCGACGAACACCAACGCGCCCCCCGGCTTCAACACTCTGTAGGCCTCCGAAAGCGCCTTTGTTGGGTCCTGGACGGAGCACAGAGTCAACGTCACGAGCACGGTGTCGAAAGTCTTTCCGTCAAACGGCAGCTGTTCAGCTCGGGCCGGTTCGAGGGCGAACTCCCGGCCAAGCGAGACCGCGCGTTTACGAGCCCGCTCCAGCATGTGCGGGTCGGGCTCGATTCCGATGTAGTCGATGTCACCTGGCAGGTAGGGCCAATTCGCTCCTACGCCAGCGCCCAACTCCAGGACGCGGCCTGCCACCTTCCTCGTCGCTTCGCGGCGCAGCCGACGCTCAGCCCTGGGTTCGTGCTTGGTCGCCCAGTCCCACACGGCGGCGAAGGCCGCGTGGCCCTTCACTTCGTCCATTCTGCGATTGTAGCCGGCGAGTGCCGGGATGGTAGGTGATGCCAGCGTGTGGTTGATTGCGCCGATGGCGTAAGGAGCGTCGCTTTCGGACGACCGAGGCGGTTACCATTGGCTGGTGAAGATCCTCGTCATCGGGGCCAGCGACGGCGACGGTTCGAATCTGCCCGACCCAACGCAGGGCTGGCTTGCCACGCTGGAACGGGAACTGCCCCCGCGCATTGGTGAGACCGTCGAGTTGCCGTACGTGCGCTTTTACACCTACGTGCCGGGGGCGCAGAGGTATGTAGAGAGACAGATCGTCCGCCACCAGCCGGACGTCACGATTGTGGCGGCGACAGCCGCCGGGTTCGCCTACCCGATGGTGGGTGGGCGGCTGATCCGATTGTTAGGATGGCGCACCGGACGGTGGTTCGAACGACGAATCCATTCCTGGGATGGCGCCGTACGCCACAGCGACGGCCCGAATAGACGGCTGCATGACGCGGCGCAGATCATCGCCCACCACACCATCGGGGCCTCAGGCTACAGCACCCTGGAAGCGACAGTGAGCGGCTACGGCAGCCTCATCGAAAGGCTGGCGCGCGATGAACAGACGCGGGTTGTGATCATGGGCGCCACCCACCCGGCGGGGGCTTTACGCGAACGAGCGCCAAAAGCGGCGAACGCAATTGATCAGTTCAATACGCTGCTTGCCGCGAAGACTCGGAGTCACCACTTCGAGTGGCTGGACAGGCAAGCGCTGGCGGCACCGCTCGCCGCCGACGAGGTGATGCAGCGTGACGGCCTCCACAAAACAGCCATCTTTCACCGCCAGATAGCGGACGCGCTGCTGGGGTTGCTCTCGCCGGCAGGCTAGCCGTGCGCGCCTGGGGACGCCGAATCGGCGTCTGCGGCCAACTTTGACTGGGCGGCGAGTTGGTTATCGAAGATTGCGCGGGCGGCGTCCAGCATTTCGAAGAGCTGCGGTTCGGCGACCGAATACCAGATGCTGGTGCCATCGCGGCGCGTGGTGACCAGCCCGCGCGCGCGCATGAGGGCGAGGTGCTGGGAAACGTTGGATGGCTCGCGGTTAAGCGGGCCCTATCCGGCAACCCGCTACTTGTGGATAACGATGCTTCCGCCGCCCAGTTCGGTCGAGGCGTCTCCCGCTTCGTCTTCGCCCAGCTTGTTGTCGTAAACCACCGTGCCATCGAGCTTTGTGATCTTGATCCGGAACTTGTCCGGGCTGCCGGGACCGGTGAGCTTGCCATCGATTGCGGTGAGGATGAAGGCGTAGTTGCCCGCGCCGTTGATTGTCCCGAAGCCGCGGTACTGTGCCTTGTGCCCGTTTACCACAAGCCACAGGTACGACGTGCTCTTGAACTTCAATTTACCGGCATCGAACTGGAACTCCGTCTCACCCGTCGGAACGGTTGCTCCCTTCTTATAGCGAGAGACGAAGCCGAACTCCGCCTTTCCGACGACCCCTGCACAGAGCGCACTCAGTTGGCACGAACCGGCGGGCGAATTGAACCAGCCGCCGCCGGTGACGAACCCGGCTGTCGGATCGTAGACGACGATGTAGCGGAGGGCCGAAGAGCCGGACTGGTGAGCGGAGTCGGTCACCGTGACCGTCACCGTGTAGACGCCGGGTTCAGCGTAGGTGTGCTCAGCGGACAGGTCGGTAACACCCGCGGCCAGTGGGATCACCGACGCCGTGCTCCCGTCGTCCCAGTCGATGGTGGCGGTATGCGTTTCGGAAAGGCCAAAGTCGCTGAAGGAAGCGCTTACAGTGGCCAGAGTTCCTTCCATTACGGGGCCGGAGGATCCGGTTACCTGCCTCACCGACGGCGCAGTGGCCGAGATGCTGACGATCGTTCCATTCAGCTGGGCTGCTTGCGGGGTGCTATCCGTGCCGAACGTTACCGTGAATCGGCCACCCGAAACGGTGCCGTCCAGGTTGTCGGTCATGTCCTTGATCGGGGCAACGCCGCCGCCGCCCAACACGGGAACCCACTGCGCTTCGGCGAAGTACATCAGGACCAGGTCTGTCTCAGCCTGGCCAGTGACGCTCGACGGGTAGTAGAAGCTGCTGGTGACCGTGGTCACGGCGGCCGGGTCAGAGAGGTATATATCGACGAACCCGCCGCCGCCGGTGTCGAAGACCGTGGTTGCCGGGTTGGACTCGTAGGTCGAAACGGTCACTGTAGTGGGCGTCGTGCCATCGGCCGTGACCGCGGCGGTAGCGCCCGTGGTGGTGGTCCCATCCGGGAGGACGCTGGCGGACGCAGAAGTCCCCGACGTGCTGACGGTCGCGCTCGTGCGGGCGCTGGTGATCGGTGCCTGCAACCATGGGCTGAAGGTGACGCTCCCAGTGAAATCCTCGGCGATGGATGTGCATCCCGGAGTGCCTGGGCCCGCGATGCAGCCCCACCAGTTCCACTCGGAGGTGGTCGCGGTTCCGGTGTCAACGGTTTGAAGGCCGATACCGTTGCCCAGGAATGAGTTCAGGTGGATGTCCACGTTCGCGCCGGCGCCAGTCAGAACCTGGACCCCGACCCCAGCGTTAGTGCCGTTGCCGAGGAACTGGTTTCCAACGATGCCGAGGTGCATCGCTGAGCCCGCGGCACCGTTCGCGAGCTTGATGCCGATCGACGAGCCGGAGATGACGTTGTCGGAGATCGTGTTGCCGCCGGAGCTGCTGAGGCCGCGGTAGTCGATGGCAGCGCCTCCCGGTGCCGTGGCGCGCAATTCGGCGTGGCTGTTAATCGCAAGCCCGTTGATGACAGCGTTTGCCGCCGTGTTGCCGACGGAGATGCCAGCCAGTCCGCCGGTGATGCTGCCGTTGTTGCTAATCGAAACGCCATCCACCGTAACCCCGCCGTCGAATGACCCGATAAACACCCCGGTGCCCTCGGCGCCACCGGTGATGGAAGCATTGCGTTCGATGGTGATGTCGCTCGCGGTGAGCTGCGTCACGCCGAAGAACGCGATCCCGGAACGGACGCTGCCCGTTCCCTGAATGGGGCCGTTGTCCGTGATTCGCACATCGGAAACGACCGAGGAGCCGCCAAACGGGCTGCCGATGAGGATCCCCGCCAGACCACCTGCGACGGAAGGGTTGCCAGTGATCGAGACGTTGCTGACCGAGCCGTTGGACACGGCGATCTGGATTCCTGGACGCCCGGTTGGCGCGGTAATCGTATTACCCTGCACGGTGAAGCCGGAGAGTGCCCCACCCGTCGCGCCGGAAAACACGACCGAGTTCGAGAAGTGGTTGCCAACCACTTCAAAGCCGGCCCCCCCGACGCTCCCGTTCGCTTCGATACCGAAAGCGGCGGCGCCAGGCGCCGAGTTGAAAGTGCTGCTGGTGACGTTCACGTCCATCGCGAGGAGCGGGCCACCCGTGTAGCTAAATCCACCGCCCGGTGCACCGCTGGCGGCAGTCCCCGTGATTGTGCTGTTTTCGATGTTCAGTCGGGCCAAGGTGACCGGATCGGTCCCCCCATTGCCCAACACCAGCCCCGCCTTCCCGCCGACGATGGTCGTGCTCAGTACCTCAACATCGGTGACGTCGAGCGTGGTGTTCAACGGGTCGCAGTGGCAGATCTGCACCGCCGTGTTCATCGAGCCGATGAATGATGAGTTCTGGATGGAGACGTTCTTCACCGACCGAGCACAGATGTTAAGGCTCTGGCCAGTGGAGCCAGTAACCGTGACGCGGTCGATGGTGAGGCTGTCGAGCAGGCCGTCGCAGTTGCCGCCCTTCACCGAAATGCCAGTTCCGCCGTTGACGGTGACACCGACTAACCATGCGTCATCCGCTCTGATCTCAAACGCTGCGAATGTGCCCGATGGTGCAACCGTTATGGAGCGGCTGCCCGCATCAACGATGGTGGAGCCGTCATCGATCACCAGTGGCCCGTTGAGCGTGATTGTCCCGTCGACTACGAAGGAGATGACATCCTGCCCCGGCGTACTGTTCGCCTGCCCAATTGCCCAGCGCAGCGTCCCCGGTGAGTCGTCATCGAGGAGGCTTGAGACCTCTAGTTGGTTGTGGATATACGAGTCCGTGACGACGTTCCCGCTGACTCCATCGCAGCCAGGATTCCCAGGCCCGGCGTTGCAGCCCCACCAGTTGGCGGCCGCGTCGACGTTCCCCACGCCGAAGTTCACCACGCCCCACTGATTTCCTGTGAAGCTGTTGCCGTGGGCGCTCAAGACCGCCGCGCTGCCGGGCGCGACCCCAATACCAGCATAGTTGGAGATGAAGCGGTTATCGGTAATCGAGGTGGTCGCGAAACTACTCACGCATAAGTTCAGGCCGTTCTCGACGTTGTCCCGAAGCGTCATCGCGTGGACAGTCGCCGCCAGGCCAGACGTTGAACAGGTGAGATTGTCGAAGCTGATCGCATTGCTCTTCGCATGCTGGATCGTGAAGCCGAGGAATCCCGCGGAGTTTGCCGATACCTGGAAGATGTTGCTCAGCGGACTCATCCCGCTGCCGTCGATGATGATGCTTCGGCCGGTGGCGTCGATCGTTGTGCCTTCATCGGTGAGGGGCATGCCGCCACCGGCGAGCGCGATCGTGCCGCTAAGGGCGAAGCGGATCGTATCCGGGCCGGGGAGCGTGTTGGCTTCGTCTACGGCCCGCCGCAGGGAGCCATCGCCGCTATCGGTCAGGTTGGTGACGCGGATTGCGTCCACGGTATTGAAGTTCGAGGAGTCCACGTTGGCAGAGACGGAATCGCAACCGGCATTCGGGGGGCCGGCCGCGCAGCCCCACCAGTTCTGCTGGGCATTGACCGTCCCTCCCGTCCCCGCGTCCACGGCGACGGCCGCAACGGCGTTGCCCACAAAGCGGCTGTTGTGGATGTTCGTGCCACCGGCCACTCCGGCGCGCAAGCTCACGCCGCGCCTGTTGCCCAGGAACTCGCTGTCGTTGATGACGACGTTGCTGGCGCTGGCCGCGCACAGCAGCAGTCCGCTCTCGCCGGTGTTCTGTTGAAGGGTCATGCGGGTGAGCGTGAGGTTCGCTATCGTCCCCACGCAGCCGCCGTTGAACGCCGGGCTCACGGAGATGCCGTTGCTCTTCGCGTTCTGGACGGTGAAGCCGATGAACGTCGCTGAAGTCGCCGCCACCTGGAAGATGTTGTTCGGCGTGGGAGCGGGCGATCCATCGACGATGATTTCGTGGCCGGTGGCGTCAATGGTTGTGCCCTCGTCCTGGATGTTGAGGGAGTTGAGAACGCTGATCGTCCCATTGACGCCGATGCCAAAGGTAATCGTGTCGGGACCCGCCGTGCTGTTCGCAGCGCTGATGGCGGCTTGCAGCGAGCCGGGGCCCGAATCCGCGAGTGTCGTCACAACCAGCGGCGCGTTCAACGCCGAAGCGGAGCGGGGCGCGTTCCCACTCCCAGGCGCGATCAGCGCGGCGCCCAGAAGAATCATCAATAGGAAGAACAAAGACTTCATCGGAATACCCCCGAAACGAACGCCCTCGGGCACCGTCATAGCTCCGAATCCGCGAAGCATATACCGGTGAGCGCCAACCGTGTCACTGTTTGTCAACTCACATGCAGCTTTCTAACGGGTTTCTTGAGGCGCCCGGCAGGCTCCTAGCCGCGCGCGCCCGGGGACGCCGAATCGGCGTCTGCGGCCAACTTTGACTGGGCGGCGAGTTGGTTATCGAAGATTGCGCGGGCGGCGTCCAGCATTTCGAAGAGCTGCGGTTCGGCGACCGAATACCAGATGCTGGTGCCATCGCGGCGCGTGGTGACCAGCCCGCGCGCGCGCATGAGGGCGAGGTGCTGGGAAACGTTGGATGGTTCAACGCCGACGCGTTGCTGAATCTCTCGGACGGTCAGGCTCCCGGCATGGCGAAGGACCTCAAGGATGCGGACCCGCACCGGGTTCGCGAGCGTGCGGAAGAGTTCGGCTTTGAAGTCTTGGAGCGTCGGAATCACCTGACCGTCCTTTCGGATTCACATGAATCATGATATATTCTAACTTACTAATCTTAGACTAAAACAGGGAGGCGCGCATGAGCAGGTCGTTTGCGGTAGGTGTCGAGCCTCCAGCTCTCCTCCCGGAGATCCTCGTAGCGTTGTGCGAGGATGATCGAGCCTGCGAATTCATGTGTCCTGAGTCTGCCATCGACGTTGCCGATCGACCGTCTGGCGAGCGGGACTGGTTCCTCAGGCCGGGTCTATGTACCGGGTGCGGCCTCTGTATCGCGGCTTGCCCCGAACATGCTCTCGTCGGTCGCCCTCGCATCGGTCGGCAGCCGAGGCGAATCATGGTGACTCTCAAGTGAGTCTTGGTTCTAGCCGCAGTTCGTCGCTGGAAATTCCCTCGTTCACGTCGATCCGTCAGGACCTGGTGGCTGGCGTGGTTGTCGGGATCATCGCCCTGCCGCTGTCGATCGCGCTGGCGGTTGCGGTGGGTGCGCCACCGGTCGCGGGGCTCTACACGGCGGTCTTCGCGGGAGCGGTGGCCTCCATCACGGGGGGCTCCAACTTCAACATCACGGGGCCGACCGCGGCTCTTGTCCCGCTCCTAAGTGCTGCGGTATTGCGGTACGGCGTTGGCGCGCTCCCGACGGTCGGGTTGATGGCGGGCGTCATGCTGATCGTCATGGGAGTGCTGAAGTTCGGCCGGCTGATGCGATTCATGCCGGGACTGGTGATTGTCGGGTTCACGGCCGGGATTGCGCTCTCTATCGCCTTCGGGCAGCTCAACAACTTCCTGGACGTGACGGGGACGGATCCGAAGCTCGAGCACTTCCACGAGAAGCTGTGGAGTACGCTCAGCCACCTGGGCAGCGTGGGATGGACGACTCCCCTGGTGGGGCTCGCCTCGTTGGCGCTTCTCATCGGCTGGCCTCGCT